>JAPDKD010000015.1 GCA_029258735.1 archaeon
GACTATGTTCTGGTCTTCTGGTACTTGGTATGGGTTTTTCGCATCTACTTCTATTAAGCCTTTGGCCGGGTCTTTTATCCAGAGGGTGTTGGTAGCTAGTATCGTGATTGCGTGTTTGAGCTTTTTGGTGTCGTCACTTGTTACCTGTATTTTTATGCTTGGAGGCATTTTGTTGCTCCACATGGGATACTTGTTATAGGTTCCCCATTTTTCCTTCCAGGCTTGGTCTCCTTGGGGTAGGTGGTCTAGCTTTACGACGTAGATGCCATCCGCTATTTCGCCTTTGTCGTTTCTTATTATCTGGAGAAGACTTATTGTGCCTTCGTCGCTTGTTTCCAGTATTTCTTTGGTTGTTTTACCTCCTGAAGCCTTGATTACGGTTACTTTTATTTTTAAGGGTTTTAGCTCTAGCTTGCCTCCTTGGAGCACCTGTTCCTGGATTTCTAGAAGTAGGGGCTCGCCTATATCTAGGTCTAGCTGGGTTTTTGCACTTACGGGTTTCTCGAAGTCTTTAGGCTGATATGTAGCTGTCACTGCTATGGTCCATTTTTCTCCTGTTTTTGCATCTGAGAGTATTTGAATGGGTATCGTCATGCCGCCCTGGCTATTGGTGCAGCAATAGGTGTCTCCTTTTTCCGGTAGCTTCAGCCTTGAACCATCGGGCTTATATATTGTAATGTTTATTCTCGCTCCTTGAACTGGCTGGCCAGCGTATGTGACTTTGATCTTTAATTGGGCTTCTTCTCCGGGGTTGTAGGCGGCTTTTTGCGTACTAACTGACACTTTGAGTGCGTTTACGATGAAGCTTCGCGTGTATTGGTTTTCATTTCCTTTTGAGTCTCTTATGACGAGCTTTACTGTATGCTTGCCGGGCGCAGGGTTATTCCATGTCCAAACTGGCTTGTTCCCTACGTTTGATAGGTATTTGCCGTCGAGATACCAGAGGTACTCTGCTATCTTGTTTGATGTTTGGGCTCTAAATACTATCTGGTCTGTTGTAGTGGGTTGCGGCGGAGTAATCGTGAACATAGCTGTGAATTCCTCGAGCCCCGTTGCCCGCCTGTAAACGTAAAGCGCAAGCCTATTTACCTTCGTTCTCATGCTGGCTATTTGGTCGTCGTTCACGAAGGCTAAGCTGGTTATGGCAGTGAAGATTAACATTTTATCCATAAAGAACCCTAAGTTTCTTGAATATTGCTTGACTCTTTGCCCTTGAACAGTCTTTATAGTTATTTTATCGCTTACTAGAAACTTCGCACCCTCTATCGTCTCGTTCTTGTAGTCCGATTTGAATGTTTTTAGAAAATCTTTCCAGAAACCATGCGGGTTGTCCACAACGTAAAACCATATGGCGATGTCGTAGTCATCGTCGTAGCAGCTTATCTCCAGCACATATGCCGTAACATTCCAACGCGTCGCTATACCTTCAAGAAACTGGTCTAACTGTTGAGAAGTAAATTTTTCGAGAGGCCTCACATTGGTGCATATTCCCATGCTTGCTAGATCGGATGTTGACGGTGTCATCCGCACTATCAGGCTTTCTATAGGTTCTGTATTCACTATCCGCACAGCGGGTAGCATGACTGTAAGCAGGAGCATAATTAAAGTAATAGCGTAGGTTTTACTCGAGATATTAAGAAAGAGCGTAAGGCTTTTCCTTTTTAAAACCTTTTTCATTATGTTCCACTTCTTTTAATGTGTTTTTCTTTTCATTTGCATTATAAAAATTTTATTGTAATAAATCAATAAATGTGCAAGTCTTTCTTTATGATACTTTCAGCTGGCTGCTTAAAGCTTATGGAGATGGCTGCGCGCATAATTTTGTCTTTGTAATTAAAACTTGTTTTCCATAGTTCATTTTTAATCTTGTAAATAAGTTTATAGACTTTCTAGTAGGAGGTCTACACTCGTTGAACTATGAATTATAGGGCTGTCTGGTTCCCTCTTCAGTTGCGCGCTATTTGTTAGTGATTCGCTGAATTATTTGTGTAATTGTCTGTATTATTGCTTGGACTATGTCTTGTAGTGTTTCTACTATTTTTTGTATTATTGTTTGGATGCCGTTTTCGGGTTTTTCTTGGGGTGAAGTTTGCTTAGTGTTGTTTTGTTCTTGTATGGGCGGGGTGGTCCACCATTTCTGTATTTTTGTCGTGTCTGCATGGGTTGATTGCTTTGGCGGTGATCCCGGCACTATCCTTGTCTGTTGGCCTGTGTTTACCGTTACTTGTTGGTTTTGGGCTTCTACAGTTACGCGTCCTTCCAGCACTGTTACGGTAGTTGTGCCGTTTTTGTATACTGTTATTAGTAGCTCGGAGTTTATGCCTGTCACTGTTGCGGAGCTTGACTTTATCTTTATTCCAGGTATTCCAGCGCCTATCTTCTTTACATGAGCGATGATTCCGTTGGATATGAATAGTGTGTCAGCGGATTTTAGCTCAATGTAGCCTCCAGCCGTCGCTGGAGGTACTCCCGAGAGATCAACTTTCAGAAGATTGCCGCAGCCCTTTTCGTCTGCTTTCTTAAAGTAGATTCTTGCGTCGTAGCTTATTCCTTGCACGTATACTCTGTCCCCTGCTTTTAAGTTGATTAATGATATTCTTCCAGATTTTAGGGGCAACTTTCTTTGCTTTGTGTAGCTCATGCGTGAGGGTTGTGTTAGCTCTATTTCTGAGTTGTATCCTATTACCAAGGCTGCTACTCCTTCTCCGCCCTGCGTTCTGAGGATTCCCTGAGCCTGCGTCATGTCGACAGTGTAAAAGACTGGTATGTCGTATTTTTCTGGCTTTGTGAGATCTTCTATTTTGCTTATTAGGGAAGGGTCTCTGAAGACTTTGGCTAGTAGCCACTCTTGTATTGTTCTGGGGGGTCTCCCGTAGATTTTGTTGAAGAAGCGGCTGGTTTCGAGCCAATCTCTGAGAGCGACGACAGATTTCGTCGTCTTCCCGTAGTAGGGCAAGCCGTATATGCTTATCCATAGTCCTGCTATGCGTGCTTCGATGTAGTCTCCTGTTTTTCCTGAGCTGTGCCTGCCGTATACGAGAGCTGCTCTGCCGTAGCTTAGTCCTGCGTAGCCCGGCAGGTACTTTGAGTATGATTGTACCAGGATTGGGAATAGGTCTGCGAAGGCTTCGTCGTATGCCGTGTCGAGGTTGGGGCAGGGGTCGTATTCGCTGCTGTGCTCCCCACCGAGGCTTAGGCTTCCCCATAAGTCAGGCAGTAGATTTGCTTTTACTCTGTGGCCGAACTCGTGTAGAAGATTTCCGAGAAAGTCGTATTCTATTGAGATACCTCTTTGGGAGTATGCCTTATCTGCGGGCATGCTCATGCCTATGGCATTTCGCGATGGCATGTATTGGCCTGGGCATGGCCTGTCTCCGCACATTCCGCAGTCTACTCCGTAGATGATGCTCGTGCTGGCTATTTTCTGAGCGTCTGCGGAATCTACGCCTGCGGCTGTAAGGAAGCTTTTGACTTCGCTTCGTACCAGGTACTCCCAGGCTTCAAGGCTTCTTACGACGATTACTAGGTTTTGCTTGTCTTGCAGAATGTAGTGGCTAGTTTTGTCTATTTTTATTAAGCCTTTCTGGGGTACTTGTATCCAGAGGTCGATTGCCTGCAGGATTGTTATTGAGTGTTTGATCGTTTTGCTGCTGTCGCTTGCTACCAGTATTTTAATGCTTGGAGGCATTTTGTCGTTCCACATGGGGTACTTGTTATAGGTTCCCCATCTCTCCTTCCATTTATCGTCACCCTTGGGCAGCTGATCAAGCTTTATGACGTATGTTCCGTCCACTATTTCGCCTTTGTTGTTTTTGATTATGCTTAACAGGCTTATTGAGCCGTCCTTATCTGTCTGCATTGTTTTTTTGACGTACTTACCCTCCTTAGGCATCAGCACAGTCACGTTTATTTTCAGGGGCTTCAGGACCAGGTTGTCGTTCTCGTATTCCTGGCCGCGGAAAACTAGAAGGTAGGGCCTTGAAATCTTCAAGTTGAGACTTGTCGCCGAGCGTACAGGTCTTAGTAGCATGTTGCCTTGGACCGGTTGATAATTGGCTGTCACCTCTATAACCCATTCTTCCCCTGCCTGCGCATCCGTAGGTATTTGTACGGGGATTCTCATTTCCCCTTGCTTGTCGGCGCAGCAGTACACGTATGGCTCCTTAGGGAGCCTAATAGTGGTTCCATCCGGTTTATGTATATTTAGGACCACGCTGGCTCCTACGGCGGGCTTTTCGTCATAAGTTATTTTTACATTTACGTCTAGTTTTTCGCCTGGCGAAATTATGGGCGTAGATGAAGTAGCTTCTACTTTTATTGGGGGCTTCTGGTCAATTACCTGGTATGCTACTAATTTCATTATGCGGGTGTCGTTGTACCTCGCATACGGTCTGAAGAGAGTTACTGTTACGTAAATAACGTCGTACATGTAGTCGCCTGGCTCAACCCAGACCGTTAATTCTACGGTGACTTTTCCGCTTCCTTTAACTTTTATGTTGTCACATACTGCTCCGTCCAGTTCCCAAGGGTCAAATTTCGGTGAATATATTTGGAATTCCAGGGTTCCTTCGCTATAGCTTGATGGATTCTGGGGGAGGTTATATTGAACTGTTACCTTGAATGTTTTTAGATTTTTATCTCTTACTATGGGCTTGCTTGGGTCAGGAGTTATGCTTACTATTTCGAAGTCCTTTGATGCATCTCTTCTTTCGGCTGTTATTCTGCCTATGTCGCGTTCTCCGCTTCCATCCTTCATGTCGATTTTGAAGGTGCCGTCCTTGTTCGTGGTTACACTACCGCTGAAGGTGCCGTACCATACCGGAGGGAAGCTTAATCCCGCAACTACATATGTTACTTGTTCTCTGGCTCCTTCCAGCGTTTCCAGCTCCTCTGGTATGGG
Organism: archaeon; assembly: GCA_029258735.1. GTDB lineage: Archaea > Thermoproteota > Thermoprotei > Thermofilales > JAPDKD01 > JAPDKD01. Next base: position 4,901 of record JAPDKD010000015.1, read on the forward strand.
GGCTCTTACTTGGCCTTTGTGTTTCATTAGAAGTTTTCCAGTAATGTATCTGGGTTTAGGCCCCATGCCCACAGTATAGGAGGCTTGGAACTTGCTGTAGGCGTAGTAGATTTCCATGTCCACTTTTATAGTTAAGTGCAGGTCAGCAGTATAGTTAACTTCCCTGTATTTTCCGCCGTCGGTCTCTTCGTGGAATATGAATTCGACCTTGTATACTCCTGCTGGTAGCTGGGCGTAGCTTCCTGGAACTACGCCGGGAATGGGAATTACATCTAGATCTACGTCCTTCTTAATATGGCTTATTTTTTGGACTGTGTCTACTTTCCAGCCTATATGGTTTATGTAGCTTCCTTCTCTGTTTTTTATTGGCATGTTGTAGGGGTCATATATTACGTATCCTACTAGTTCGAAAGGCTTGTTTGTTGTTAATTCTATGTGAGCTATTATGCACTCGCGGGAGGTGTCAGCCCTTATCTCTATTTTATTTATTTGCAGGCTCGCTTGAGCAGGCGATGACTGAAATATTATGATTGTTAGCGACAATGTTATAATAAGGAGGGAGATTAGCCTTTGGTTTTGATAATATTTGTTATTATTAAACTGATATAATTTTTTCATTTAATTTTTAACCTCTTGTTTTTAGCACTAATCTATCTTTTATGTTTTTTCATTTTTAATATTGTGAATATTCTTTAAATAAAATTCTTTATTTAAATGATTATTTTTATTTTTAATTATTTTTTATTTGAATATGCATTTTTGATGGGTTTGAATTTGTAATATTTAAAGATAATTATGATTAGATATTAATTCACATTCATACCTATTTTTTCGCAGCATGTTAGAATATAGCTTTGTATACTTTAATTAGATATGTTAGGTTATCCTTTGTTAATTTTAGTTTTTGTTTTACTTTTCGTTGCAAACTCAATTATTCCTATTTCCTAATTATTTCAAATTTTCCATATTTGGAAATTTTTACTGCTTGCTTTCTTTTCTGTCTTGAGGAGGTTCTTGTACTTCTTTTGTTTGCTGATTTTTTGAAGAAACGGAGGGGGGCGGCGGTGGCGGTGGAGGAAGAGGCATGTTGGTTGTTCGTCGGCTGTGGTGGCGGCCAGCTATGTACTTGGCTGCGAGATATGCTGCTATGGCTGCTAGGGCTATTGTTGTCACTACTAGCAGTATTTTGAGGGTTTCTGCCTGTTTTTGGAGTTGCTGGTGTTCTTCTTGTAGTTGGCTGTGGCGTTGCTGTAGGGCTGTGAGCTGTGTTTGGCACACCGCCAAGTCGGTGTTTAGGCTTTCGAGGTTGCTTTTTAGCGTGCTGAGCCGCTGTGTCTTGTCTGCTAGTTCCTGCTGGGCTTGCTGGAGCTGCTGGGTTAAGTTTTCCAGCTGCTGGCTTAGCTGGTCTAGCTGTGCCTGCATTTGCTCCTGTTGTTGCTCCAGAGTTTCTACCCTTGTTTCTAGGCTTGTTTTCTGCTGTAGGATTAGCTGGTGCTGTAGCTTAAGTGTTGTGTAGTTTGCTAGTAGCTCGGCGTATTTTGCCTGTAGCTGGCTGATTTGCTGCTCGAGTTCCTGCTTCTCCTGTTTTAGCTGGTTGTATTCTGATAGTAGCTGGCAGTAGGGCTTGTCGTGTACTGGGGCTATGCGGAGTTCTGCGGTGAAGTTGTCTTCGCGTGTTGGAGTGGTGTTGTATTCTACGTATATTTTTGCGGTTATCCATGCGCTGCATGTGGAGCAGGTGCAGGTGCAGCAGCATGGGCAACAGCTTGGTTTCAGGGTCCAGGATTCCTCGTCTCCCGCTGTCATGTCGTGGTCTGTTAGGAGGGTTTGGCTGATGACTGTGCTGGTGCAGGTGCAGTAGTTGCAGTATATTTCTACTTCTAGCTTCTTTATTGTGACGTCTTTTAGGGCTTTTAGCTTTATCGTTATCGGGTACTTAGTACAGGTTATTGCTTTGTTGCAGGCTGTTATGGTTATTTTTATGGCATCGTCTTCTGTGAGTGTTATTGGGGGGCTTGTGGAGGCAACTAGAGCTGAAAATATCACCGCTAGGAAAACTATGACTGTGGCGCGTGGGGCCTTCATTTCCATCTATTTTTATTTTATGGTTTGTTTCTAATTAATGTACTGCTGTTCTAATTGTTTAACGTGTTTCCACAGGTTTTAGGATGTTAATACGCGCCGAATGTTTTAATTAGCGAATTTGGTGAAGAGCCGTCCATTTGCGTTGAACGGCGATTGCAGCTTAGCTAGTTATTTGAGCTGTTTTATTATGCCTAGGAAGGCTGTTACGTCTAGAATTATTAGAGCTGGTATGTTTACTTCTAGTGCTAGAAAGTTGTGTATGGCGTGTAGGATTATAGCCGCCGTGAGCGCAGGCAATACAACGTTCGGGTTGTGCCTGAATTTTCGTATCGCCACGGCGTAGCCTGTGAGCGCTGCTGTAGCGGCGTGGAGCAGTGTTGAGCTTATTGCTCGGGCGGCACCTACTAGGATTGGATCTGTGCTCGAGTATGCGTAGGTTATTGCCTCGAATGTCGCGAATCCGAGGCCTACAGCTGCTCCGTAGGCTATTCCGTCGTCTGTCTCGTTGAAAGCTGATATACGGGCAGCTATAATTGCAACACCAACTAGTTTGAATGTTTCTTCAACTATGGGCGCGACTAGCACTGTATCTAAGACTTCTCCTATTTGTACTACTATTTCTAAGGCTATTGAAGCTATGGTTACTGCCGTGAAGCCTAGGAAGAAAGCTAGAGCTAGGGCATAGAGAGGCTCGCGGTCTATTTTCTCTTTGCGCTGGACGTATATCAGATACGCTAACCCGGGAGCTACAGCTGCAGCCACTAAAATAGGGTTTAATGTGTAAGCTATGGCAGCAGGAATAAGTATAGACGCTGAGAGAACTAACACCTTCTTTATGTCCATAGTTAACTTTTGGGGTGCGTGCTTATTTTCCTATTTTTGATGTTCCTTATCTTGACCGGCGGCTTGCTTGCCTTTTCCACGTTCCAAGTGGCTATTACGTCTATTCCTAGTCCTAGCACGTTTCTGGCTACTACGTCTCCAGCTTTTACGGGGGCTTTTAGCCTTATCTTCGCCAGCTCGCGTAGTATCTGTTTCATTTTCTCCTTTGGTACGGGGGCTGTGGTCCTTACAGGAACTACTGGGAGTTCGCCGCCATCTACCTCCACTACTGTGAAGAGATCTCGGCGCGGCTCGGTTACCTCCTGTACTGCGTATTCTCGGCCGCGTGGGCACAGGTTGCCTTCCACCTTTACCTCGTCGCCGCGTATTGTTACGGTTAACCTGCACCCTATTGGGCACATTATGCAGGTCAGGTTAACCTTCCTCTCCCTCGACGTTTAGCTTCACCTCCCCCTCCAAACCTTCAAGAACCGTCTTGCTCAGGGTTAGGGTTACCATTTCGGGCGGGGTTAGGCGGGGCGCCCGCCTTACGGTCTTGTCGCCTAGCATTATGGCCGCGTTTCTCAGCGGCTTTGACACGCGGACATATATCTTGACGCTTCGGCTGCCGCTTACTAGCTGCGGCACCACATACCTGACATTCCTTCCAGGGGCTATCCTTATCGGCTTAGCTGGCCTCTGGAGCTTTTGTTGGACGTGTAGGGCTGCAGCTTTGCCCGCGGTTTCGCCAGTTATTGATACGTTGTCTACGGAGTCGAATATGCATACAGCATTGCCTGCGGCGAATACTCCCCGCAGAGAAGTCTCCATGTTTTCGTCTACTATTGGTCCGCCTGTGTGGGGGTCTAGCTGGGCGCCAGCCTCCTCGAGCAGCTCTATTTCCGGTATTAGGCCGACGGAGAGTACGAGGGCGTCGCAGCTTATCTTTCTCTCTGTACCTGGTATTGGCCGAAGCTTGTCGTCCACCTTTGCTATGGTTACTGCTTCTACCCTGTTTTTGCCGTGTATTTTGGTTACTGTGTGGCTTAGGAGTAAGGGTATTCCCCAGTCTTCTAAGCATTGCACGACATTCCTTGCGAGCCCTCCAGGGTAGGGCATTATCTCCACTACAGCCTTTACTTTGGCGCCTTCCATTGCGAAGCGCCTAGCCATTATCAGTCCTACGTCTCCGGAGCCCAGCACCACTATCTCGCGTCCCGGTAGCAGGCCGTAGTTGTCCATTAACTTCTGAGCTAGGCCTGCGGTGTATATTCCTGCTGGCCTTGTGCCTGGTACGCCTATGGCTCCTATTGGCCTCTCTCTAGCTCCGGCGGCAAATACTATTGCCCTAGCCTTGACTGTGAATATTCCTTGTTGGGAGTTTGCGGCTGTTATTTCGCCCGGTCGTAGCCTTAGGACCATTGTGTTTGTTAGGCTTTTTACGCCTAGTCGCCGTGCTTCTTCTATGAATTTGAGGGCGTATTCTGGTCCTGTTAGGTTTTCTTGGAAGTATTGGAGGCCGAAGCCTGTGTGAATGCATTGGGGCAGTATTCCCCCTAGCTTCTCCTCCCTGTCTATTATCAGCACCTCTTCTGCTCCCGCCTTCTTCGCTGCTACTGCGGCCGCTAGCCCAGCGGCTCCCGCACCTATTACCGCTACGTCAGCTTGCATTTTCATCCCTCCTTACAAGCTCTTTTATCTTGTATGGAAAAAGCTCTGAGCCTTTGCCGCGCTTTGTCACCTTCTCCTCTGGGACGCCTAGCTCACGGGCAAGTATCTTTAGCACATAGTAGGTACAGAAGCCTCCTTGACATCTGCCCATTCCGGCGCGCGTTCGGAATTTTATTCCATCTATAGTTTTGGCTCCGCGCCTTATGGCTTCGATGACTTCGCCTTCGCTTACGTGTTCGCAGCGGCATATTATGTGCCCGTACTCGGGCTTCTCCTTTATGAGCTTGTTGGCCTCACTAGGCGGCATCTCCACGACCCTAGGTATTGCCTTCCTGTAGGGGTTGAACTTCTCCTTTTTCTGGAGCTTGAGTAGCTCCTTCTCTGCTATCATCTCGGCTACTGCTTGAGCTATGGCTGGCGCGGAGGTAAGGCCTGGGCTTCTTATGCCAGCAACATTAATGAAGCCACGGGGATCGTCGTAGGCTTCCACTATGAAATCCCGCGTCGAAGGCTCGGCCCGCAGCCCCGCGAAGTTCCTGATTATTAGTCTCCTATATTTTTCGATACCGGGTATCAGCTTGGCAGCTCCGCGCATTACCTCGTCTAGACCTTCCCGCGTGGTAGAGGTGTCCTCCTTGTCGCTAATATCTCTGGCGTTGGGGCCTATGAGCAGGTTTCCCTCTACGGTTGGTGTTACTACTATTCCCTTGGATATTGGCGTCGGCGTGGGGAATAGTGGTCTGCGGGCTAGGTGGCCTAGCCTCTTGTCGTAGATGTGGTATTCTCCCTTTCTGGGGTGTATTGTGAAGTAGTCTACGCCAGCTGTTCTGGATATTTCGTCTGCGTATAGTCCCGCGGCGTTTACTACTACTTTTGCTGGTATGAAACCCCTGCTGGTTTCTACTCCCTTGACCTCGCCGTTCTCCACTTTTACCCTCTCCACTCTTGTTTCTAGGAATATTTCGACGCCGTTTTCCCGAGCGTTCTCGGCTAGGGCTATGGCGGCCTCGTAGGGGGATATTATGCCCGCGGTGGGTGCCCATAGGGCGGCTACCGCGCGCGGAGATAGGTGGGGCTCCATCTGAGCTAGACGCTTCTTGTCGTGGATTATTTCTAGCCTGGGTACGCCGTTTTTCCTACCCCTTTCCAGCAAGTTTTCTAGTTCTTTTACGTCTTCCTCGTTGAAGACCACTACGAAGGAGCTTGTCTGTTTGAATGGTATTTCCAGCTCCTTAGCTAGCTTTGGCCATAGGCTGTTTCCCTTGGGGCAGTATTTCGCCCTGTTGGACCCTGGCGGGTCGTCGTAGCCGGCGTGTATTATTCCAGTGTTTGCTTTGGTTGCGCCTCCGAAGGCTATATCCACTTCCTTGTCTATGAGCAGGGTTTTTAGCTTGTACTTGGACAGCTCTCTGGCTATTGCAGTGCCTGTTATCCCCGCCCCTATTATGGCCACGTCATAGATTTTCAAGCGGAACACCTATTAACGCAATAATAATTTAGGGCTAAGTAAAATTTACTTGTCTTAGGTTAAATCTTTACCTAATAGAGAAGGCTTGTTTCCTCGTCTCCAATCAGTATTTGTTTTAGCTGCCTCGCGTTGTCCAGCATGTCGTGATCATTGTTGAAGAATATGTAGGCGCGGCTTGGCGACGCTGCGCGCAGCATTCTGGCGACTTCCTCCAGCTCCTCCTTCGTGTACCTGTGGGCGTACCAAGCAGTCCTGCCGTGCATCCTGAGGTATACGGTTCCACCGGAGCAGTAGACCTTGCCCTGCGGCGTGCCCGCGTAGTCTGGGGAGTCTGGGGTTACCAGCACTATCTCCGCGCTAGTGAACTTCTTCTCCACCTTGTCTGTGAACCATGATGGGTGCCTGAGCTCTATTGCCGCTTTCCCGCCTGTGGCCTCGTTAACGGCGACTACTCTTTCCCACGCCTTCTCGCTGTAGGGTAGACTTGGGGGGAGCTGGAAGAGGTAGAAGTCTATTAGATGCTCTAGGGGTCTGAACCTGTCTATGAACTTTGATAGGGTCGGCATGGATGCTTGCGATAGCTTGCGATAGTGGGTTATACTTCTGTGAACCTTTATGGCCCATCTCAGTCCCGCCCCTGTCCTGGCCCAGCGCTCTACCTGAACGAGGCGAGGGAACCTGTAGAAGCTCATGTTTAGCTCTACGGCGTTTAGACCCGAGCGGGTAGCGTACCATTCGAGCCTGTCAGGGTTCCAGCTGTACATCCAGCCGGAAGTACCTACGTATACTTCCACATGTAGTAATAATTGAGTAAATACTTAAAGGATTAGCGTAGCTCTACCTAATTGCATATATTGGTCGAACACTGGGCTTATTTGCTATGTTAATGCTTCTGCTTGGCTAGTAAAGGTTTAATATATCATGATACAGATTATACATATGGCACATATTACACTGAGTATACCTGATCAGCTTTATAAGATTATGAAGAAATACAAGGAGGTTAACTGGTCAGAGGTAGCCCGCAGAGCAATCGTGGAGACATTACTGCAGTTGAAGGCTTCTGATGAGGGGTTGACTTTGGAGGAGCTGTCCATGCTCTTAGAGCTTCGAGAAATGAAGGAGGAGGTTCGGGAATACTCCTTCGAGAGGGAGCCGGAGCTTCTAAGGAAGATTAAGGCTAGGGAGAAGAGGAGAAGAAAGCTTCTGGAGGAGTTGGAGAAGCCTTGATACTGGATACCTCCGTTGTTATCGAGAAGGTAAAAAGGAGGGAGGTTATCAATGACAATATAACCTCTATTACGCTTATAGAGTACCCGCCTATCGTTCGTTATAAGGGCTTTAGGGGACGCATATACTTCGTGGGCGAGGAGGACCAGCTTCTAGCGTTTCTCATTCAGTCGAAGCTTGAGGAGATAGGCTTCCCTTTGAGTGCAGCTGATCTATTAATGGCTTCGGTTTGCATTCGTAGAAACGAAGAACTGGTGACAACCGACGAAGATTTCAAAGTTATTCAAAAAGTTGAGCCTAGATTTAGGGTTAAGCTTCTCGAAGCACATGAAAAATAGTTGGAAGTCTGCGTCTTTTTGTTGTAGATGGAGCTTTGGTAGCGCTTATTTGTTGGTGCTTTGTTTTTATTTGGGGTTTAGCTTGGTTAAGCTTAAACTTCCGCGTGATGAGGAAGCGTTAGCCGGCGTTTTGTCGCCGTTTTGTAGGAAAGTGATTCCCGGCAGCCGCGTGGTTTACGCTGTTCCTAAGGACTCTGTCTACAAGGAGGTTTTCGTCTATACCAGGTATTTTGAGCTGGGCTTCGAGAAGAAGTACATGTTCACGGGGAGGCTGATTATAGTTTCGAGCAAGGAGATGGACGAGAAAGGGGCTCGGCTTTACAGGGCTCTTAAGCCTCTAGAGTGCGAGGTTAAATGGCGAGGTTTCCCGCGCCGTCGCCCAGTGTTTAAGCCGATCAAGTTTCTCTATAAGCTTGAGCCTAGGTTAGAGGGCTTCCACGTGTCCAGGGAGCTTGCGGACAGGTTTAACGAAGATAAGGAGCTACTGGAGGCTATTCGCAAGATCGACGCGGTGGAAGTAGTTGTCGCCCTCAACTTTATGGGTAGGCGCGACGTGCAACCCCTCGACCCTAACCCTAAGATCGCTGCCTTGATGTCGTTTTACCTTAACCCGGAGGACGTTATGTGGGAACCCGTTGTCTCCGTTGTTCTCACAAGGGGACCCACCTTCAAGAAAAAAGTTGAAAATACTATGTGGGTTCTCGAGCGGATAGGTCGCATCTTGAAAGATTTTTCTGAAGAAGTTATGGCTAGACTTTAGCCCCCTTTCTGCCTTTTCTTAGTCGTATTTGGCGTGAGCTAGGCTGGTTTGATGGATAGGTATAATTAATATATTATTAAGGTATTATTCGGTGAAAAGAGAGCTTGAGGCTCTGGATGTTCGGAATTCCGAGCCTGGACTACGCTGATTTTCTTCTTGAGCACGGCTTCCGTGACGTGGTTGTAGGTTATAAACCCGAACTTATTAGAGGCTTGCTGGACAAGGGCTTAAACGTTCACATTGTGCTGGGGGTTTTCAAGCTTGGCCGTGAATTCCGCGACCCGCGCTACTTGGCTGAGGACCCCTATGGGAGGAAGCACGTATGGTTTGGATCAGGGTGTCCTAATAACCCCGAGATTAGGCGTAGAACTCTTAGCCAGATAGTGGAGATCGTGAGGGGATACGATGTTAGCAGTATAATGCTTGACGGTATAAGGTTTGCTTCGCCTGGCAGCGGCTTAGAGGCTTTCGCTACGTGTTTCTGCGAGGAGTGCAGGAAGAAGGCAGCCGAGTACGGCTATCGGTTTGAGGATATGAGGCGGGCGGTTAAGCGGATGCTGGGTGTGTTCTATGATTTTAGGCGGGCTTGGGAGGTTCTCCATGCTTACAGGTTTTCGCCTACTAGCTTGCTGGACTTCCTCGCCGGCGACACAGCCCTCCTAGACTGGTTTAAGTTCCGCGAGCGCAGCGTGATGGAGTTTATAGTGGATGTGAGGAACGCTATCAAGTCATACAGCGAGAAGGTTGGCTTGGGCGCTTACGTGTTTACGCCTTCCCTCGCTTTTCTGGTTGGGCAGAACTACGAAGAGCTTTGGCGCTACCTGGACTACGTGAAGCCTATGATTTACAGGATTGGGCGGGGTGTTGCCTGCCAGAACTTCGAGCTGGCTAGGATTGCGGAGGACCTGCTTCGCTGGAACCCGTGGCTGGGAGAGGAGGAGCTGCTAGACGTTGTCTACAAGTTCTTCGGGCACGGCGGAGAAGGCTATCCATTGAGCATAAGCGAACTGAGAGAAACGGGGCTTCCTCTTTCCTCGCTCAGCGTGGAGTTTGAGGCTGCTAAGAAGTTGTTGGCTGGTAGAAGCGAGCTTCACCCTATCATAATGGTACGCGACCCTGAGATAGGCGAGGCAGTTAGGCTAGGCGTTGAGGCTGGACTTGACGGTCTGGACTTCTTCGTGTTTAGGGAGGATCAGAAGGATCAGATTCCGAAG
>JAPDKD010000109.1 GCA_029258735.1 archaeon
CTTGAACGAGTAGACTATCAAGTAGTTCTGCGATGCTACTAGATTCATTTTTTACAGTTATAACAATACTCACCATCATACAAAGCATGTATTAGCATAAGTGATATATTACCATGCAGGTTCTTTGTATGGGATACAAATATTAGAGGACAAAAGATTTTATACATCTTTTAGATGCAAAATCTGGGATCCTGAGATGAACGTGATCAAAGATTGTAAAATAGGGAAAAATACTATAATAAGAGAGCCCGTGAATCTATATAAATGTGAAATTGGAGAGAATTGTAGAATAGGCGGTTTTGTATACATAGAGGAGGGTGTTAAGATAGGTAATAACTGTAAAATTAGACCTTTTACATTTATACCCACAGGCGTAGTGATAGAAGATGGTGTTTTTATTGGACCTGGTGTTATATTTACCAACGACAAATACCCTCGCGCTATAAATCCTGATGGTAGTTTGAAAAAAAATGGTGATTGGAAATTGACTAAAACCCTAGTGAAGAAAGGGGCCTCTATAGGGGCTGGCGCAACAATACTATGCGGAATTACAATAGGAGAATTCGCAGTTGTCGGAGCTGGGTCTGTTGTCACAAAGGATGTTCCAGATAGATCTGTAGCGGTGGGAAACCCTGCCAAAATAGTAAAGGAGGATGTTAAATGGTAATACCAACTTCTTTACCAATAGTTGATGAAGAAATGGAAAGAGAGGTGCTACGAGTGCTGAGGGAGGAATTCTTTGTTGGGGGGCAAAGTGTAGAAAAATTTGAGGAAGAATTTGCGGATTACATAGGGGTGGATTATGCAGTAGCAGTGAGCTCTGGGACAGATGCACTTGTAATAGCGCTCAGGTGTCTAGGAATAAAAGGTAAAGTTGTGGTCCCGCCTATGACATTTGTGGCTACAGTTGAAAGCGTTGTTCTCGCAGGAGGGCAACCAAAATTTGCAGACATAGACAAAGATACCTGGAATATCGATCCAGAAGAAATCGAAAAAATTATTGATAAGGATGTGGAAGCCATAATGCCTGTCCATCTTTACGGTTTGCCATGCGATATGAAGCACATATTAGATATTGCTAACGATCATGGATTGTACATAATAGAGGATTGTGCTCAAGCTCATGGAGCAATCTACAAAGACAAAAAGGTGGGCTCCCTTGGAAATGTAGGATGCTTTTCATTTTATTCGACCAAGAATATGACCGTTGGTGGCAATGGGGGAATGATTACAACAAATGACAGGAAGATAGCAGAAAAAGCGAAACTACTTAGAGAGCATGGTGGTGGTAATTTTGCCGAACTTGTTGGATATAATGCCAGAATGAATACAATGAATGCTGCTTTTGGGAGGGTACAGTTGAGAAGGTTAAATGAGTGGAATAACAGAAGAAGAAAACTCGCAAAGTTATATTATCAATATCTCAGAGATGTCAGAAATATAAAGCTACCAGTGATCGATGATAATCACGTCTACCATCTATTTGTGATCGAAGCTGAAGATAGAGATAAATTGCGAGAATATTTGAGAGATAAAGGAATATTGTGTGGAGTGCACTATCCTGTAGCGATTCATGAACTAAAACCCTATAGAGGATACGCAGATAGAAGTTACCCAAACTCAGAATATCACTCAAAGACCTGCTTATCACTACCAATGTACCCCACCCTTAGAGAAGATGAACTAAAAATGGTATGTGAAGAGATTAAGAAGTTCTATGGTGAGGTAAAATGAATATAGGCGTGATAGGCGTAGGCTATTGGGGGAGTAAAGTAGTAAAAGAATATCTTGACCTAGCAGCAGAAGGGATAATCGATGGTGTAGGAATTTGTGATAAGAGAGAAGAAGTTATAGATAACTTTAAAGGTAAAGAAGATGTAATTAAATTAAGTACCGACTACAATGAGTTTCTTAAAAATGATACTATAGATGGTGTCCATATTTGTACCAATAATGAATTTCATTACCAAATTGCTAAAACAGCCCTAGATAATGGTAAGCACGTTTTATTGGAAAAACCGATGACGACTGATTCTTCTAAGGCCTACGAACTGGTGGAACTTTCAGCACATAATGGTTTGATTTTACAGGTCGGTCATATCTTCAGATTTGCAAATGTTATAAGAGAGGTCAAAAAACTTGTTGATGAAAATTATTTTGGAGATATACGTTATTTGACTCTTAAATGGACTACCTTAATGAAGCCCATAAAGGGCGTCGATATAGTTTGGGATTTATTACCCCACCCTCTTGACATTGTTCACTTCTTGACAGGAAAATGGCCATCTGATTGGCAAATTATGACAAAGAAATACAGAAGAAAGGAACTCAGTGAGTTGGCTCTCATTAACTTAGATTATGGAGATTTTATCGCGGCCGTTGAGTTGAGTTGGCTAACACATGAAAGAAAAAGACTGTTGGAGATAATTGGTTCGAATAAAATGGCCAAAGTGGAGTGTGTAAAGCAAAGATTGCATATACTTGAGGAGGGGGGAAAGCTTTCCCACATAGAGGTAGAGGCAAACAACACTATACGAGAAGAGGCGATGAACTTTATCAAATCTATAAAGAGTCGAAAGATGCCTTTTAATAGCCACATAATAGGGGCAAAAAATGTGGACGTAATAGAAAAAATCGTGGAGAGCATATGAAGAATGTTGTGTTAATAAGTATTGATTGTTTGCGAGCTGACCATATGAGTTGCTATGGTTACAGGAGAGAGACAACTCCATTTATTGATTCATTAGCAAAGAGGGGGTTATTTTTTGAGAATGCTTTCGCTAATGGCCCTAACACACGCCATTCTGTTCCTTCTTTTTTAACATCAACGTATCCATTATTGTTCTTGGATGAAGTGCGGGCCGGGAGATTTCATGCCGGGAGAAAAAGCATAGCCGAGAGATTGAAAGAAAAAGGGTATTCAACGGCAGCAATCCATTCTAACCCGTATATATCAAAATTCTATGGATATGACAGGGGCTTCGATTATTTCAACGACTTCATGATAGGTCAAGTCGAAGATGAAATACCAAGAGGAAAGGCGAGTAAAGTTTTCAGGGAAATCATAAAGGGTGTAAAAGCTGTTTTTATGTACAAGCTACCTCATGAGGACGGGAGAAGGATAAATGAGGAGGCGTTAAAGTGGCTTGAAGGAGTTAGAGAGCCTTTTTTCTTGTGGCTACATTACATGGATGTCCACATGCCATATGTTCCGCCAAACTGGTCTTTAAGAGAATTGAATCTAAAAAGATATAGTCATATAAAGAAAATATGGATGGGAAAAAAAATCGATGATATAAGGATGAGAGAGAAGATAAGAGACAGAGAAATTACTGATTACATAAATCTGTATGATGGTTGTATAAGGTATGTTGATTGGATTCTTAGAGAACTTATACAAAAAGTCGAAAAAAATTTTTCGGATACCATCTTCATAATAACAGCGGATCATGGAGAAGAATTCAGAGAGCACGGGGATCTCAGTCATTTAGAAAAGTTATATGACGAATTAATACATGTTCCTTTGATATTTTACGGTAAGGGGTTGGATAGTAAAAAAATAGAGAAGGTTGTCTCTCTTATCGGCCTAGTACCCACCATCTTTTACTTACTCGGTTTAAAAGAGGATAGATTGATGCAAGGGAAAAATTTCTTCGAAGAAAAAGGATATGCTATAGCTGAGGCCTGGAAAGATGAAAGAATAACAGCCTATAGAGATGAGCAGTGGAAACTCATAGTGTCAGACCAGAAGATAGAACTTTATAACCTAAAGGATGATCCCAAAGAACAAAAAAATCTTTATACAAAAATGTATCATAGAGAAAAGGTGAAAGAAATCAAAAGAATAATAGATATGCACATTAAGTTGATTGAAAAGGAGAGAGAAAAAAGAAATACTTTACTACTTCAGGAAAGAACAAAAAGGTTTATCAACAGATTGAAAGCACGAGGAGGGTAAAGGGAAATGCTACCTAACTTTATAATCCCGGGTGCTATGAAATCTGGGACGACTGCTCTACGGATTTATCTAGATCAGCATCCAGATGTTTTCATATACAACAGGGAGATACACTTTTTTGATATAGAGGAGAACTTTAAAAAGGGTAAAAAATGGTATGAAAAATTTTTTGAAGATTGGAGTGGAGAAAAAGCAATTGGAGAAAAAACACCAGGATATCTTTATAATGAAAAAGTGCCCGAGAGGATGTACAGGATTTTACCGGATGTGAAACTTATATTTCTATTGAGGAATCCTATAGACAGGGCATATTCTCATTACTGGCACAATGTTAGAGAAGGTTTAGAATGGTTGAGTTTCGAGGAAGCTCTAAATAAAGAGGAGGAAAGAATAAAAAACCCATTAGGTAGACAAATATACTCATACAAGGATATGGGAAAGTATATCATACAGATTAAGAGATTTTTAGAATTTTATCCAAAAGACAAAATGCTCTTTCTGCTCACTGAGGATTTAAAGGAAAACAGAGTAGATACCCTAAAAAGGGTGTTAGATTTTTTGGGAGTAGACTCTCATTTTAAATTCGTGGATCTCAACGAGAAGCATGTAGGAGGCATACCAAGAAGCTTATTTTTAACAAAGTTAGTAAGATGTGAACCTATAAAAAGGTGCGGTATCGTGAGAGAAGCCATAAAGAGATTAAACACTAAAAGGGGAAAGATTCCGCCGATGAAATCTGAAACGAGAAGGAAATTGGGAGAGTATTTCGAACCTTTCAATAGGGAACTGGAAAAATTTACAGGTCTAGACTTGCGTAAGTGGAAAATATGAAAAAGAAAAATGTTCTGATGCTGTATAGGAAAGAATTTGATGTGGATCCTGTACCATACCGTCAATCAAAAGCATTGCTAGAAAGGGGTTTTGATGTTAAAATTATTGCATGGGATAGGTCAGGATTACGTACGGATAAGGAAGATATGGACGGGATAGAAATACACAACGTGAAAGTAAGATGTCCTTATGGTAAAATTCTTCCTTTATTACTGAAATTACCATTTTACTACTGGAAGGTGCTATTAAAATTGAGAAATGAAAATTTTGATATTTTGCATTGTCACGATATTCACACTCTACCTATCGGTTTCTTTATATCCAAACTCAGAGGAAAACCCTTTTTGTATGATGTGCATGATTTTTATTTAGATGTAAAATGGAAATTTTTCGGTTTACTGATGCAAAAATTGGAAAAACTCCTTGCATCTAACGCTAGCTATATACTTGTACCCTCCCCTCCCCTTAGAGACCATTACAAGAAATTGAAAGAGCATGTAGAAGTTATTTTTAATGTGCCCGAGAAATATCTTTTTAAGCCATCTGATGGTAACAAGAAATCAAAATCTGATGAGTTTATTATATCACACTTTGGTAACGTGAGATGGATAAAACAGTTAAAGGATCTAATGGAAGCCACAAAGGACATAGAACACGTTCAAATATTTATTGGTGGAGGAGGTATAAAGATAAATGAAGTAAGAAAGATTGCGAGTAAATATAAGCATGTTAAAGTGGGTGGGTTTGTTCCTTATGAAGAATTAATCAGAAGGTATAGCCAGTCGGACTGTATATATGCGGTATATCCTTCTACTAATCAAGCGATAAAATATAGTGTACCAATGAAAATTTTTGAGGCGATGGCTTGTGGTTTGCCTGTTATAGCGAATTCAGAAGGATATACAGGAAAATTTGTTAGAGAAAACAGGATAGGAATATGTGTGGACGAAGGGAATCTCTCTCAAATTAAAGAGGCTGTAAAAACACTAATGAACGATCATAGATTAAGAGAGGAGCTTGGAAAAAATGGTAGGAGATTGGTGGAAGACTTTTATAATTGGGAAAATATGAGAAATTATCTGCTGAAGGTTTATGAAAATACAATAGGTGAGGGGCGGAATAAAAATGAGACATAGGGTTGTTGTGTTAGGAGTGGATGGTCTAGAATACAACTTGGTGGAGGAATGGGATCTTAAATATATAAAGCAGCAGTCCTTTTGCAAAACGGATTTATCTGATTTTGATGTAATCGTCACTCCTCCTATATGGGGCGCCATGATCACCGGAAGGATAGACAGGAGGGTTGTGAATATTTTTAAAGAACGGTTTAGGAGAGAAAAGAGCTTGTGGTGGAAATTACTATCTAGACTTTTACCCCGCCCCGTAAAAACTATTTATTGGAAATATATCTACACCCGCTTCGATTTGAATCCCTTTGATAGAACCAAAGATTACAATTTAGGAAAGGAGACTATTTTCGATTTTTTTGAAAGACCGTGGAATAATGGTATACCCTCATATGGTAGAAATGTCCAATCGAAAGAGGTACGTAGAATCACTTTAGAAAGTATCTCAAATGATGCGAATGCTCTCTTACAGTACGCAAAAAAGGAATTTATAGAAGATAAGAAAGCATTATATGAAGCTCTCCATAAAGACTATGATTTGATTTTTTGGTATACACCATTTTTAGATAGAGTGGGACACAGATTCTCTTTACCAAAAATTACGAATGATAGGTTTTTATATGGAAGTCGATAACCTCGTTAAAGAAATTAAGGATATTGCGAGAGACGCTTATATCTGTATTGCCTAAGATCATAGACAATATAAAGGCATACATATCCACTTATAGGCCCTATTCGATAAACAAACCAATTGGGTCTTGGGGGATCAAAATTAACCGGTTTCAAATGGATAATAGAGGATTTACTCAGGTGAAAAATTAAATTGCTCCGTCATCTCTGTAAAAGATCCAATCTCTTTTAGGTCTCCTCCAGTCTTTGCCGTACCTATACTCCAAATATTCTTGAGGTAAAGAAGGTGCTCTTACCTCGGTATTGTAAAATTTAATTGTAGACAAATGTTTCAAATATTTTATAGGTATTTTCCAACATAATACACACCCCAGTTTTTCGGCTATATACAACACAAGCTTAGCACCCTTTTTACTAGCGAGAGGAAAGTTGGATAAAATATAAACCAAATTCCGTGTGAGATTCGCCATCTTGAAATCTTTATTTTGAACAACAAGTTCTTTAAGATATGCAGCACTTAAAAAAATTAAGTATAATCTTTGTAGAATTTGAGCCAAAAGATTTCTCGGGAAGATAGTTTTTCTAATGGCCTCTCCCCCATGTTCTGCATATAATCCAATGGACAGAGGTATTTCTTTAAGTATGGTAACATTATTACTAATGTAGACTTGGTAATTCTTGCGTTTCAGCTCTTTACAGGCATCAAGTATTTTTGGTAATTCACTTTCCCAACTACCTAAGTCTATGTCATTATCCCATGGTATGAATTTACCGTCTCTCACCGCGCCTAATAATGTTCCCGAGTCTATCCAATATTCCACCCCATGTTTATCTAATACAGCTTTCACTTCTAACAATGTTTTTATTGCAGCTTCCTCATTCATTTTACTGTAATTTTGGATAATATTTTTTCTGCCTTTTCTAAATCCTCCTTTGTATCTATCTCCAAACATAATTCATCCTCAAAATATAGCGGGTATATTTCTAATTTATTTGTTATTTCATTTAATGCATCCTCGGCGTACACATCTGTCTTTCCCTGTCTTATAAACTCTTCTATTTTATCGAGCCATAGTAAAAAATCTTCTTTTTTGAACTTATACATGGGCATGCATGCATGGGCATTTTTACCCCTAACATTTACTCCAATTTTTATGACTCTTTCATCCGAAATAAAAGCTTTAAAATCTTTTTCTAAAGCCTTAGCCTTTTTACTTACTAGTACCCCATTTTTATCAAAATAGATCAATCTCTCCAGTAAAATTTTATTAAATATTAAATCTCCGTGTATCAAGATTACATCATCATCCACATATTCTTTCGTGAGCCAGAGGGTATAAATGTAGTTCGTCTTTCCATACAATGGATTGTAGATAAATTTTACATTAACTGAGTAATTGGATTTGACATATTCTATAATTTTTTCTTTTAATGCTCCAACGGCGATTATGAAGTTCTCAACCCCATATTCAACTAAATAATCCAATTGATATCCGATGATTTCTTTTCCTCCCACTCTTATTAAAGCCTTTGGTATTTTGTTGGTTATTGGCCGTAATCTTTGCCCTTTTCCAGCAGCTAGAATCAACGCTTTCATATTATTGCCATCAGAATTTTTTTCAATTCCTCCTTTCCCACTTTTCTCGGGTTGTTTTTCATTCGTTCCGAGGATATATTATTTACTATTATGTCGATTTTGCTCTTATTAACATTGAAATTTCCCAGATATGCCTTCCCAGTTATAGCTGCTATAAGATCTCTGAGGTTTTTCTTTGCTTCCTTTACATCATCAAGATTAAGAATAGATAGTATTTCCTCTATTCTATTCTTTACAAAACCTGCACCCCTCGGATCATTACAATCATGATCTTCTACCATGAAATTGTACTCTATAAATTCCGGCAGCGTAAGAGCCACTGCATGACCGTGTGGAATATCAAAATAAGCTGTTAGAGGATATGAAATAGAATGACATGCAGTTGTTTTTGATATATTTATTGCTTTGCCAGATAGGAAGGCAGATTTTGCCATCGCAACCCTTGCACTCTTATCACCTTCAACTGCTCTCACTATATTTTCGTATGATAATTTCATGGATTCTTTTGCATATCTTCTGGACTCTGCTGTGGAATTTACGGACCAATATGATTCGATTGCTTGACATAAAGCATCCAAACCAGTATATGCTGTTACGTATCTTGGCATAGAAAAAGTTAAAGATGGATCGATAATTGTGAAACTAGGCAGAATCTTTTCATTTTCGAGCGAATATTTTTTTCTACCTATATAGATTGTTGCAAATTTTGTAGCCTCACTACCACTTCCTGCAGTAGTCGGTATAGCCACTAAGGGTTTTATATCTTTCTCAATATCTCTTTTTTTGATGATAAATGAAATGATATTATCTGGATAAGGAGCTAATGCATTTATTATTTTAGCACTATCTATTACGCTTCCTCCACCTACTGCTATCACCAGATCTGGTTCGAATTTGTTATAAAATTCGATACCTGATTTTACCACATCTATTGAGGGATTTGTGGGGGAATAATATATCTCGTAATTTGAGATGTAGGGCATTATTTTTCTTTTCGCCCCAGAAGCTTCAAAGGATTTTCTTCCACACACTAAGAAAATTTTCTTGGCTCCAAGATCTTCTATTATATCTTTCACCTTTTCTATTTTCCCTATTCCGAAATATTCTTTTCTCATCCTATCAGATTTTTCATAAAATCTTTCTTTAGCTCTTTTAACGGGATCGTTGGCCTACCTAAATTTTTTCTTGCTCCCCTTTTCACGTTTACCACAAGCATCACAGGTCCCTCCAAATTCCTAATATGATCCAATTCTCTCTGGAGCTCTTCCTTATTTTTAACCGTAGCGGTATATTTATATCCAACAGCCTTTGCTACGCCACAAAAGTCTGTTTTGTTTGCAACCGTTGGTTGTCCGCCTGTAGAATCATGGGAAAAATTGTTTAAAATAATGTGATAGAAGTTTTTTGGTTGGTAATATCCGATGGTTGCCAAGTTGCCCATGTGCATCAGTAATGCGCCGTCACCGTCCAAAACAAATATTTTTTTGTTAGTATTTAAAGCTATACCAAAACCTATAGCATTTGTATATCCCATCGCACCAACATTCAAGAAGTCGTTTTTATGTGATTTTTTTCTCTCCTCCCTGTACTCAAATAATTCTCTAGATATCTTACCTGTAGTAGCAATAAAAATATCATTTTCAAAGTTGTCAACAATTATTCTAATGGCTTCCTCTCTTTTTAACTCTGCCTGATCCTCAAATTTGATGGGGTAATTTTCTATATCCCCCTTTCTAAATAAAATTGCGAATGGTTTTTTTCCCTTCTTGATTTTTGTTACTATTTTTTCCATTTCACTTTCTAATTTCTCATTATTCCCATCATAAACAAAATATTGTATTTTAAGCAAATTCAGTAGATCCACCAAGATTTTACCTATTCGTTGATGTTGCGGTGCATCCTTCATGCCTGGTGCTCCCCTCCATGAAATTAACATTAAAAATGGTATTTCGTAAACATTCTCATCTGTGAGAGAAGTTATAGGATTCATCATGTTGCAAAGACCATCATTCTGCAGATAAAGAACAGGTATTTCTCCGGTTGATAGATGATATCCGGCCGCTATAGCCAATGCCTCTCCTTCATTTGTTGCAATAATATGTTTGAATTTGTCTGTCAATAATAAGTAATTCACCAATGGGGCAAAGCAACTATCTGGTACACCCACAAAAAATTTTAAATTTGTTTTTTCAAACAAGGAAAATAATCTATCACATGATATCATTTTATCCTCCTCTTTTTATTCTACGGATATATCTAATCTCTTTTTCTGCAATCTGGATATCTTTTAGACTATGTATTTCCATCCATCCTTTATAAACTTCCATACCATTCACTGTAAATCCCCTATCAATTATCTCTTGTATAATATCAGTTATTGCCGCTTTTTCAAATGATTCTGCTTCATGAAATTTACCCTTATGATTTTTTTTACAGTCTTCATAAACTTTTTTAAGTATTTCAGCACCTTTTGGGGAAAAATATGCAATACCAATAAACTCATAATCTGCCTCATCCTTGTTAATGTTTTTTCCAATTTTTACAATTTCCACTGTCGATGTTGGGATAAGAGAACGATGATACGGCTTGTGTTTTGTTTTACTGACCACCAAATCCAACTTCTTATCTATTTCGTGCTTATGATACTGGTATGAATTATCAACCACCAACACAATATCGCCCCTGCACTCCATTAAAGATTTTATAATACTTTCGTTAAATATTATATCGGAAAATATGAGTATGAAGCCATTGTTCATACTATCCTTCGCTTTTAATAAGGAATAAAGGCTGTGCTTCTCCTTATAATTTTCATTATCATAGAATTTAACACCATCAAAAGCGTACTCGTTAAACATTTCTTTTTTATATCCTCTAACGACTGCCACATTGTTCAATCCGGCCTTTCTTATTGTCTCCAGTTGATATTCTAAGATAGTCTTTCCATGTATTTTTATCAAAGATTTTGGACATTTGAAAGATACATCTTCTCCTGCCGCTGGGATTATAACCCACAAACGTTGTTCTTTCATATATTTCCTATCCTGTTCTTTTATTCTTATAAAACCCACGTCTTCAAAAATTTCAGTAATTGGAGAACAATATGCCTCTGCTTCAAAATTTCTATCATATAATAGAATTGTTTCTATTGTTTTCTTCATTGCCTTGTGAGCAGCCCTTAGTAGATGATTCGCATGAATAATGATATTGAATCCGTTCTTTGCCAATTCTTCGTCTGTAATAAGGTTGTAAGTTGTGGGTATGCATACAAGATAAGGTCTTTTCCCCAATTTGTCACAAAGTTTTTCATACTCCTTAGCAAAAGTCAGAACATCTTTTGGATTGTCTTTCTTTGAGTGTATTAGTATGCCGTCTGCACCAGCTTCAATATACATCTCTGCTCTTCTTATTGCGTCCTCTAAACCAGTTCCGGATATTAAACTCTCGATTCTCGCTATTATCATGAAATCCTTGTTAGTTTTTACTTCATTTCCTCTTTCAATCTTTTGTGCGAATATTGATGGATCTTCCATTGTTTGTTTTGCGGTGGCGTCTAAACTATTTCTTTTGGGAAATACTTTATCTTCAATAACGATTGCAGATACTCCTAATCGTTCTAATCTTCTAACAAAATATTCAAATTGAGCGGGTGAGCCCCCTGTGTCCCCATCCACTATCATAGGTTTGGAGGTTACATTTAAAATTTCATTTATTGTGAGTAATCTTGAGTCGTGACCTACTATCTCTGCATCTGGCATTCCTTTTGATGCTGAATCTGTTAAACTACTTTCCCAAAACGCGTCAAACTCTACTATGTCTCCATTTTTTGTTATTTGCATTTCTTGAGCTATGATAGCGCTTAATCCATTATGCACTTCAATAACTCTTACAAAACCCTTTTTCTCAATAAGCTGTTTTAATAGACGGATTCTCTTATCTGGGGAAATTGTATATTTCAGCGTCACCAATAACTAATAATTATCACTTGATAGAAATTATTTTTGGTTATTTGACGTCACGAAATCGATAAAGTATAAAAATAGATTACTATCATCCCGGGCAATCGTAGAGGGTCAGCAATGATAGAAAGAAATGGAGGATTTTCACGACAGATTTGAAGAAATGATGCCCCCATACATTGACATTGATGTTAAAGTGGAATGTTATTTTCTCCTTAACTCATCCCTGATATACATTACCATTCTCTTTACGTTAAGGGTATCTAAAAAGAAATTGAAATCCTCTTTTTTAAATTCCCTTATCAGGCACAATATGCATAGATAAACTGCGATTCCGATCAGCGCTATACCTACAAGATGATACCACCTGGAGATGTAAAAGATTTTGAGGATGTACCACAGAATCGATGCCATTATTCCGCTTGCTATGGCATGGAGTACTATCCTCCTGTTACCTTTCAAACCTGTTATTCTCCATGCTTTGTATCTTATGTAGATCAGACCCAAAACATATGATATCACAGTAGCTATAGCTGCACCCTCTGCACCCAGACCAAATAGGTTTAAACCCAAACTTCTTATATCTCTGGGTATCAGTATCAGGTTCAAAATAACATTGGCTGACACCATAATCAAAAACCTGTTTCTAACCAGTTCCGGCATATCCATTCCCTGCATCTTCGAAACATACGGTCTTGCCAGAGCTTCAAGCAACACAAATAACGGCAGTATCTGTAAAATACGAATGCCTGGCAGATACTTGTCGCTCAGTAATATATGAATTATCGGCTCTGCCAGAATGATTATCATTGTGACAGTAGGAAAAATTACCATGCTCAGATACCTCTCGGATTTGATAACCATCTCCCTTATCTTATCCATATCATTCCTGGAGTGGTACTCCGAGATAGTCGGAAATAGAAGCAGACCAACCGATGTCACCACCAGTATGACAAATCTGGAAAGATTGAAGATCGCAAAATACCACCCAACTTCTTTCGAACTCCAGAAGAGCTGAATAAATACCTTGTCAACATTCGTCATAATGATATATGATGTTGAGACAATGGATAGGGGTATCGCAAATTTCATGTAACTCTTGAAGAGAGAAAGGGATGGCCGTTCTACAGGATATCCTCTGAAAAGGATAAGCGCTATTATAAGATGAAATATCTCACCAAACACATACGTACATGCAAGAGCTATCGCACCCAGATTCTTAATCGCTACAAATACTGTAAGCGAAACTCTTGCGAGCGTATACACGAATAAAGGAATGTAAGCTTTGGCGCTCTCTCTCCTTGCATTGAATGTAGAGATAAAGATCTGTGAGATGGTCAGAAGAACAAAGTAGACGAGCATGATGTAAACAGCTTTCTCATGCAAAGGGGATTCAAATCCTCTGTGCAACAGATATCTCCACACCGCTATACTCAGAATTACCGCTCCAGACATCACACCGGCCAGAAAGAGCTTAATCACGGCAAATGTGGAGATGCACTTTCCAAGATTCTTACCCTCAGAAACTCTTTTGATATGCGCCTGGTCAAAACCCATTTTACCGAATATGGAAAACAGTGCAACAAATCCATATGCAAAACCCACGACTCCATATTCCCAGGGGTCCATGTAGAGAGCTATAAACTTCAGCGCAATGTAGCCGAGTAAACCATTGAGAAGTTGAATGAATATGATCAATGCAGACTTTCTGGCTATCATGTTGTGAAAAAGAAATTTCGAGGGGGTTTATAAAGGAATGCTATGCATGTAGTAACCACTTCCAGAGAGGAATGCACTTTATTATCTTATCATCTGTCTTTAGTTCATCCTCATAATCCCATGTTATGATCTCTAAATTCCTGCATTTCAGTTCATCGCCTGCTTTGATTAGAGATTTTATCTCCCTTTTCTCTATCTCGTCTCTTCCAGATGCATAGGTTACTTGGATGAGTTGTTTGATATCTAAACCCTCTTTCAAAACGAAATCGACTTCTCCATCTGAGAATT
>JAPDKD010000001.1 GCA_029258735.1 archaeon
ATAGTAGAAGTGAAAAACCCAAAGAAACGCAACATAGACCTCCAAAAACTACAGGACAAAATAAACCAGTACGCCCAGGGGAAAGTCGAAGTCCACTCCCTCCACTTCGCAGTAAAAGAACAGGTAATACTGCCACGCTTTTTAGTATGTTTTCCCCATATGCAACATTATATATGGCAGTTAGGACGATAAGCTGCCAGACCGAGAAGAAGCCTGTATAGACTGGAGCTACCAGTGTCCATGGATATAGCTGCTTTAAAATGAGATTGATAAGCGAAAAGAGGAGAGGGTAGGTTGAGTGAGGGGGAAGTATCATAATTATCCTGTTTATACCGGTTAAGGAGTACGCTATTAAGGCGAGCCTTATTAGTTCTGCCAGCATCAATGGCGAGGCCGAATAAGCTATTAAGGCTTGAAGAGACGCGGGCCTGCGTTCTCGAAATATTTTATCTGAAATTATGAAACAGACAAATAATACGAGAAACACAAGTATTGTTGAAATTACTGCATGAAGTATTGCTGCGTCGGCGGCGCCCCGAGATAAAAGTCTTGCGGGATAAGTCTTGCTGATGTTAGTTACAATCGATAGATAAACTTGTTTTCCTGTCATGTTTAGAATCGGCGTTTGAGACAAGCTTCCCACTGCTGTTTTTATCCTGATGAGGGAAAGCGGCGCAGTATTTAGCGCTATTTTAACTGCTAAAAGAGCGGCAAATATTATTGTAAAGACATGTTCTTGAGTATAGATTATTTCCTCTGCATATTTGAAAGGGTTAATCGATATCATTATAACCGCTTTTAACGCGCCTAGAAATCCCCGCCTTGGCTCCATTTCTAGCACTCACCTATCACAAAGTATTCTTTTACAAACTTCAATATTGATTTCTTTAAATAAGAAGTCACTGGAAGAGCTACTAAGGCCGTATCTATTAGGCCATAAACAATTATTGAGCCTGAGGGTAAATAAAAAATAAGCGGTATGACGAGAAGGTCTTCTTCTCCATCAACAACTATTAAAACACGTTTTCCCTTGAGGACGGCAATAGAAGCGAGGTTCAGAATTCCTAGAGCTTGAACAGTTATTGTTGAAGGAGGGTTTCTGGCATAAAGAATTAAGTTAAAACTATTTTCGAGATCTTTGAAATCAAGTTTTTTTGCTCGCTTTGTTTTTCCATCAATTACTGCGATATCTGGTAGTAAATTATTCGAAACAAGATTAAATGTTACAACATCTCCCACTGAAGTAATAATCGGTGCATCGAGAATTTTGCTTATTTCATAGAATGTTCCGACGGCTTTTTCTTCCTCTTGATAGAAGGCGTAGCCGCATGGAACTTTAAGAGGCGCTCTTCCACTCCTGACTAGGCGTAAGCAGAGCATGTTTAGTGCACTTTCAACGCATACATCCCGGGGGTTTTAATATTCAGTTTTTTTGCTACCAGAGATTTTTCGACGTCCATTATGATTACCAGCCCGGTCCATTCGTTAGAGAAGATTCTGGAGCCACAGTTAGGGCAGACTTCTATTCGGGGCTCTACAAGCATTTTACATTTTATGCATGCTTTAAGAGGAAGACCTCTTTTTCTTGGCACCTTTCTTCACCTCTATTGCCTCTTTTATCCACTCGAGCTTTCCTAGGTAGGGCTGCGTCATTGTCAAGCCTATCCTAAGCCTTAGCCGCCTAGTTCCATAACTCACCTGAACTATCCTAGCTCTAACAACGTCGCCCCGCCTCAATATTTTGCCCGTTTTCTCTCCCAGTAGATACTCTTGTTCACGACTGTAGCTAAAAGTTTCCTTCTCAAAAATCTGGGATTTATGTATGAAACCATCTACTGGCCCGAGCCTGACCTCGATTCCGTATTCGGCTACTACGGTTACTATGCCTTCAACTACTTCCTGAGGTTCCGGCGAAAAAAATAGGGCTTTGACTCTGGCTTTATGGTATGTCGCGCCTTCTCCTGGAATTATTATGCCCTTAGCGTCTACATTCACGTCTAATATTGAAACGGCCAGCCCCAAACCCCTAATTATTCTACCTTCATAGTTTGTTCTTAAGACTTCAATTGCTGCATCTTTCAACGGTAAGTTGAATAATGCAGGCGGAATCCTAATTACGTCTTCGAATTCGAGCAGCTTATACATACTTCAACCTACCTCTTTAAAAACTCAAGCCATATTTAAAACGGGTAGCCTTTAAGCTTTTGCGCTTCACTCACGTAATGTAACATGATGCGATCCGAGCAACCATTTTCTTTAAAAGTAGCCAAGGAAAAGTTCTTAGGAAGGTTGGGGTGTCGGAGTGTATGCTCTATCAAAGCCTAAGCGCGGTACTAAGCCTATTAATTAAGCTTATTTTATTTTACTTGCCAGCTTATGTTGCTAACGGGAGCCCTGTAGTTTTTTCTAAGATTTATGGACCTGGTCATCCAATAGATATGGGTATTGTTTTTTCGGATGGTAAAAGGTTATTGGGAGATGGTAAAACCTTTGAAGGGTTTATAACTGGAACTGTAGCTGGATCCGTCATTGGATTATTTCTTGCTCAAATAGGCCTGCATTCCATATCTTCTTCTGTAACGTTATCTCTGGGAGCTATGATTGGTGATTCGCTAGGATCTTTCGTTAAGCGGCGCTTAGGCTTTAAACGTGGAGAGTGGGCACCACTACTTGACGAATTACCTTTTATAATAGTCGCTTTAGGACTTCACCATGTTTTTGTTTATGCTTTACCGTTAGATTATTGGATTGTGGCATTGTTGATAACTCCTGTTCTTCATAAATCTACTAACGAGTTGGCAAAGCGAATAGGTCTAAGATCGTAATTCGCTAAAATTTTAAGAATAATTTTATCAAGCCCTATTTTAGTATACATTATTGGTAGGGGTTAATATGAGCTCGGAGTTAAAAATATGGCGTAGCCGTATTGTACCAACCGCCAGGGGCGCCATATTCCGCGCAAAAAGATGGTTTTATGCAACCTTTTATTCTAAAAAACTCCAGGTAAACGATGAAATAAAGGAGAAATCCAAAGAGAATTGGGCCAAGCTCGCCCGGAAGCTAGTAGAGGAAACAAACAATAGAAACGCGT
This sequence comes from archaeon, assembly GCA_029258735.1. Lineage (GTDB taxonomy): Archaea > Thermoproteota > Thermoprotei > Thermofilales > JAPDKD01 > JAPDKD01. Next base: position 3,092 of record JAPDKD010000001.1, read on the forward strand.
CAGACAAAGCTGCAAGACTAACAATATACTACTACGATGAAAATGGACTCTTTAAACCAGTAAAGGCCGAAATCGAGGTTTACGAGCTTAAGCAAGTTGATAAGATAGAGGTAAGCGAGTTTTAACCTTTCTTTTTAGCATAGTACTTTTTATATGTAGTAAATAAGACAAAGAGCAGAGTTAAGAAGAATGTAGAAGCTACTGCAATTGTCATATTAAACGCATAATAGCTGCTCTTCGACGGACCAGGCGTTAAAATATAGCTCCACACGTTGTATAGCCCGTATGTATCTAAAGCTAAAAGCACGATAACTATCAATCCAACGTATTTTTGCTCAGCATTATTTTGACTCACAGCTTACACCTCTTTTATCCTTATAATTGAGCTGAATATTTTAGGCTTTCGACGTCTGTTTTAGGAACCTTAATATATTCTTCAAATAAATTTAGGGAGGTGGGATGAGGAGTGAACCCCGCACTGATTTTATGAGGAGCACCGACCTATCTGACCTCCAGTTAGGGTTAAAATTATATGGCACAAGGCTTAAGCTTCTATATAGGCTTAAGCGAGAAGGGTTTTACGTGAGAATGCATGCCTATGAATACTTAGTAGGCGATAATAAAGGGTTCCTGGCTCTAATATTTCTAGAGCCTTGGGCTAATAGGTGCTTAATTCTTCCACTTCGCTGCGACAAAAAATGACTATGATCTTGAAATTAATTAAGAAGTTAGACCCAGCTATTAAAGTCGAAATTGAAAGAAACTTACGGCTTTATTAGCTGAGGTGAAAGAAGATTCCTCTCCCCTTTCTAATCATTACTAAATCTAGATATTGAAACAACTTATAGAGGAAAATATAAGAAGAACTGCATGGAGGAAAAGTGGGATATCTATGTCTGTAGAATTCAAGGTCGTTGTTAGCGATCCCGAAACAGGCAAAGCTGAAACAGTAGAAGTCAAGGGAGAAAACGCACGAAGACTTATCGGACTAAAAATTGGCGACGTTTTCGACGGAAGCATTATCGGAAAGCCAGGTCTAAAGCTTAAGATAAGAGGCGGCTCCGGACGTGCAGGAGAGCCCCTGAGGCCTGATTTGCCTGGAGGCGGGAAACGATACTTGCTACTTTCTCAGCCTCCCGGCTTTCACCCGAGGGAGAAAGGCGAGCGGAGGAAAAAATTGGTACGCGGAAGCATGATAACTGAGGACGTTGTTCAGATTAACGTTGTCATAGTCCGCGAGTAGGTTAGGGGTGGGAAAACTGAGTTTATATGAGGAGCAGTTGAAACTGCAGCCTCTCATAAACATAGGTACAGCTGGACACGTAGATCACGGTAAAACAACGCTTATAGAGGCCCTAACAGGAATATGGGCAGCAAAATACTCGGACGAAATAGAGCGCGGCATAACGCTGAGGCTCGGCTATGCCGATACAGCCATATATAAATGCCCTAACTGTCCTCCACCCCAAGCTTACTACACCGAAGCTACTGCCCCGAAAGACAAGAAATGCAGGTATTGCGGCAGCGAACTAGAATTTAGGAGAAAGGTTTCCTTTGTTGACGTACCGGGACACGAGGGCTTAATGGTTCTCATGCTGGCCGGAGCCGCTCTTATGGATGGAGCAATCTTCGTAATAGATGCCTCTCAGCCTTGTCCACGTCCTCAGACCCGTGAACACTTTATGGCGCTCACTATTATAGGAGTTCGAAATATCGTAATTATTCAGAATAAGGTTGACATAGTTACTCGTGAGAGGGCTAAGCAAAGTTATGAGGAAATTAGGACATTTATTGAAGGTACTTGGGCTGAAAAGGCGCCGATAATACCTGTTTCAGCTCTTCATAAAATAAACGTTGATGCTGTTGTCTGGGCAATTGAGGAGCTTATGCCCACGCCTAAGCGTGACCTAACAAAGTCTCCTCGCATGTTAGTTGCCAGATCATTCGACATCAATAAACCTGGAACGCCTTTCGAAAAAATTCGAGGAGGCGTCCTAGGAGGCACCATAGTACAGGGAATATTTGAAGTAGGAGACGAAATCGAAATAAGACCCGGACTACGCATGCCTAGGCGTAGCGGAAAATACGAATACGTGCCGCTTTTCACGGAAATTACAAGCTTAAAGTCAGGAGAAATGCCTCTGCAAAAGGCATTGCCAGGAGGGCTAATAGGTGTAGGTACAAAGCTCGATCCCAGCATAACTAAATCTGATAATTTACTTGGAAACGTTGTTGGCAAACCTGGCACATTACCACCTGTATGGGATGAAATTACACTTGAAGTACACCTATTGGAGAGGATAGTGGGGTTAGAGGAGCTTAAAAGGGTAGAACCTATAAGGAAGGGAGAAAAAATAAGGCTAAACGTTGGTACAGCGCTCACACAAGGTGATGTTGTGGATGCTCGCAAAGATACAGTAACTATAAAGCTAGATATTCCAGTATGCGTGGAGGAGGGTGCGCGCGTAGCTATCAGTAGGTATATTGCTAGAAGAGGATGGAGACTAATAGGCTACGGCTTCATAAAATAAATTATGTATCTATTTGAGCTTACTTTTTGAGCGGTAAGTCTATTTGCAGTTTTTTCACGAGTTCTTTGTATCGGTTTCTGACCGTAACTTCTGTGACTTGGGCGGCTCTTGCCACGTCTTTTTGAGTTCTTATATCGCCTGTTTTTATAGCTGCAATGTATATTGCAGCAGCAGCTAGTCCTGCTGGGTCTTTACCGGCTGTAAGTCCAGCCTCTTTAGCCCTTTTTAGGATCTCCTTTGCCATTTTCACAGTTTCTCCTCGGAGGTTTAGAGCTCCTGCAATTCTTGATACGAAGTCTCTTGCGTCGGGTAATGGTACTCTGACATTAGCTTCTCTTACTAGAAGTCGGTAGCATCTCGCTACGTCTTTTCTTCCTGCGCGAGTGAATTTTGCTATTTCATCTAATGTTCTTGGCACTTTTAGGTCTCTGCATGCGGCGTATATTGCGGCTGCCATAACAGATTCTATACTTCGACCTCTAACTAGTCCGGTTTCTAGGGCGCGTCGATATATTTCTAGGGCGTGCTCTTTTACGTGTTGAGGTAAGTCGAGTTGCGCGGCCAGGCGCTCGAGTTCGATGCGGGCCTGGCTTAAGTTTCTCTCGATAGATGTTTGTACTCTGGTGCGGATGTGCCATTTTCTCAGCCTGTGCATGTCTAGTCTTCTGCTGCCTTCTATCTGTCGTCCTGATGCGTCTTTGCTTCGCCAATCGATGTCAGTTGTTAGGGTGTCCCCCATTACTGTGCTAATTGGAGCACCTACGCGGCTCCTTCTTTCTCGTTCTTCTGGCGTGAAGGCTCTCCATTCGGGTCCTCGGTCAATTTCCCTCTCTCTCACTACGTAGCCGCAGACAGCGCATATAATTTCTCCTCTTGCTGGGTCGCGTATGAGCTTATCGCTACCGCAGTTAGGGCATCTTAGAATTTCGCCTTCATAAATTCTAAGCAGATCTTCAATATCTTTTCTTTCCTTTTCCATCTTCTATCAACCTCATAACCAAAGATTTTTAAACGTTGCGAACATAAGATTTATAAAACATCTATTTAAATCTTTCCCTCATGTTGATAATCTGGCTCTCTATGTCGGCTTTTCATTTAATAAGTCTGTTATTGGTTTTAGGCATCTTAGGAAGTCATCTATAACTGATCGTATTCCTTTAATACACTTTTCACCATTGCTACATGTAACTTTGTAGGATAAAGATTTTGAATTATAAGCTAAGCGTGATTTAACGGGGGAAATGATTTTCTCGTCAGGGAATAATGCTTCGGCCAAAACGCGGGCTTCTCTACTTTTAATTACTATATTTATTGTTATTTCTATATTTTTTAATGAAAATTCTTTTTGAGAAGTCATTTTTATTGTTCTCCTACTTTTCTTTGAACGGCACTTAGGAATTCTTCTAAGAAACTTTTGAGTTTTGCTTTTTCGATTAATGCGCCTCCAGCTTCGTCATGCCCTCCGCCATTGCAATTAACGGATTTTGCTGTATCTGCAATTATTTCCCCAAGATTTAGCTCGACATTATCGAGTTTCCTGAATGACATTTTTACGTATTGGCTGTTATATTGGGAGGATACGATTAGGATTTTTGCTTTTGTTTTTAATATGGAGGATAGGATTGATGCTACTGCTCCTGTAGCTTTAGGTGGAAGCTCGTCTTCAAAGTCTATATAGATATAAATGTTGTTCTCCTCTTTTTTTATCTTATCGCTTCTAGCCAGGGATAGAGCTTTAGATAGTAATGTCCTGTATTCCCTAACATGTGAAAGAGCTCTTGCAAGCATTTTTCCGCGGTAGCCTCTTAGGAGTCCGATTGCAGTTCCGTGATAGTCAAGTCTACCACAGGCGTTGACTAGGTATGCGAACTCTCGTAGGTCTCTTAGTGGTGTCTGCGGCGGCTCTTTCGCGTAAAAGTACATTGTGCCGAATATGCGTTCTGCCTCGTTTACGGGATAATCATGTGCTATCATGAGTTTTAGAAGCTCTGTAGCTAAGACTTTTTTCTCTTCAAGCGAGAGGTCTGAATATTTCCTTAGCGTGCCGTTTTTCACAGGATTTATACCTATAAGGTTTAAGAATTTTAGGCACGCGGCCTCTTTTCCTGTAAGAGTGGGCAGGGGCGGATCCATAGTGAGCGCTAATGCTTTTGTGAGGGGTCTCGTATGAGCGCCGAAAAGCCTAAGCCCTATTTTCGTCTCTATGATTCCCCTTTCTTCGGCAATTTTTGCTATTGCCTCGTTTATTCCGGTTAGAGAGAATCTTTCTCCTTGGTCTTGTCTGTCGCCTAGAGCGCCTATTATGGCTAGATGGGCTTTTTCAACGACTTTTTTGTCCGCTGCGGCTAGCATTAGAAATGAAAGCGATGAACTGCTAACTTCTAATGACCCATCTACTCCGTATCTGTGGGGGTTCACTTCTATTATGTTTTCGTGGGAGCCCTGAGGGAGATGGTGGTCTACGATGAATATTTGTAGATTTTCCTTCGATTTTATGTATTCGAGCATTCCGCTTCCAAGGTCTAGAAACATCATTGATCCTGATTTTTCTTTTAATGCGGTGCGTAGAAACTCGGGGGTTAGTTGTTCAACTACGGTGAGGTGGTATGGTATTTTTAGCCGTTCTAGGAGTAGCATAGCGGAGGTGGCTGCACTAAGACCGTCGGCATCATAGTGAGATATTAGAAAGAAGGGGGGCGGTGAATTCTCTATCAGTGAAACAACATCCCTTATCTTTTCAACTAGTTGTTTTTGTTCTGATTTTTGAAGGATGCTGAGTACATCATCTATCATTTTCAATATCACTTTAAAATTTAGTTAGGATAAAAGAAAAGTGTTTAGATGTTATGTGAAAATGCTAATCTTTCCAGGCTTGTACCTCCAATCTTTCGGTAATACTCCTTTTCTTCTATAATACTTGGAAAGTCTGTGAATTTTTGCTTCTATTAGCTGAAGCCCGCGTTTGGAGTGAAGATCTTTGGGGTGTTCTTCTAAGTGTCTTCGAATTTTGATTGCTCTTCGAATTAAGTTGTAAAGGTCTTCGGGTATATCTGGGGCTAGACCGTGCTCTTTGAGTATGCGCACTATTTTTTTACCCGTAACTGCGCGTGCCAGTGGGATGCCGTACTGGTCTCTAAGTATTAATCCAATCATGGTTGGCGGATATCCTTTCTTAGCAAGAGAGACTACGAGTTCCTCTACTTCTGAGGGCGTGTACTTGATCCACTTAGGCTTTACGAGTTTCGCGGGTCTGGTCGAATGCGACTGACCTTTTTCCTTACTCTTCTTCATAAGCCTCCCAGAGTTTTATTGAATTATCCTTTAATACTTTATCCTTTCAAGGTCTAGCCGAATATTGCGTCGACGGCTTGCAACGTAGCGGCCTCTCATTCTTATTTCTGAAACCTTGTCTAGCACTAGTTTGGTTTTTCCCCCTCTTATTGATTCGTATCCTTTAATGAAATATTGGTAAAGTATTTTGGAGAGAGATGTGTGCGTGCTTTCCAGTATTCTTAGGAATAAATGTACATCTACGCCCTGCAGTTCGAGTTCGTTGGAGAATTCTCCGAGCCCGAAATCTATTAATACTACGCGTTCTTCAGGGGTTAACACGACATTTGATGTTGTCAGATCTCCATGAATCATTCCTGCTTCGTGCAATCGTCCAACATTAGCTCCTAAGGACATAAACACTCTTTCTAGCTTGCTACTTTCTAAGGTATTTACTACGTCTTTTAGTATTACTCCTTTCACATAGTCTATTACTAAAATTCCTCGATTTTTGTCCACAAAAAGAACCGGGGGTACGCTAACGCCTACGCTTAAAGCCCTTAATAGTAGTTTTGCTTCATGCTGGGTGCGGCTGCTTCTAAGATAGTTATCTAGAATCTTAGTTCTATATAATTTCCTGTATCGGTATTTTATTATCACTCTATTTCCTCCCCAGCAAGCATCGACAATTGCAGCCTCAGCTCCTACAGCTACAATGCTGTTTATCTTTAATCCCACCAGCATCTCTTCGAGTTCTCTCCTTACTTCTCTTTTTTGGTCCTCCACGGGATCTCAACCTCATCAAGCCGCCACAAAGGCTTTATTGCGCTTTCTTCTAAAGGTGTAATAACATTGCTGGCTAGCGCGAGAGCGCCCGTGTATGCTATCATAGCTCCATTATCGCCGGCGTATTCTGGTTTCACAGGGCGGAAATTTACACCACGAGAAGTTGCCATTAACTCTAGTTTTTTGCAGAGAAGCCTGCTGCGCGCTACGCCGCCAGTTATTACTAGCTGCGTTTTGCGCGTGTGTGCAAGTGCGCGCTCAGCGACTTCCGTGAGCATGGAATAGGCGTTTTCAACGAGGCTGAGGCAGACGTCTTCTAGCGGTACGCCTTCACGGTATAGTCTTAGTGCGGCAGTTAACAGGCCCGAGTATGACATGTCTTGTCCTTTGACTGTGTATGGCAAGATGTGATAGTGCTTACCTTTAGATGCAAGCTTTTCTACTTTGGGGACTCCTGGATGCCCCAGCCCTACCTCTCGCGCAAACGTGTCTAAGCAGTTGCCTAATGGAATGTCGAGTGTTTCTCCGAAAACTCTGTATTTGCCTTCAGAAAAAGTGGTGATCATGGTGTTGCCGCCAGCTACGTATATGAATAGGGGGTCGTCGAAACCTGTAGATAGTCTTGCAATTTCTAGATGTGCTACGGCGTGATTGACGCCTATGAGCGGTTTCCGCGAAGCTAGTGAAAGCGCTCTGGCGACTGTAGCTCCGACTCTTAGGCAAGGACCCATGCCCGGTCCAAGCGCTACAGCGACACCATCGATCTCCTTTAGCTTTAATCCCGATTTTTCTAGCGCCGATTTTACGAGCGAGGCTGCGACTTTGCTGTGGTGTTCTGCTGCTTCGCGCGGATGTATGCCGCCAGTCTTAGGGACGTATGTGTGGTTCTCATTCGCTAAAATTTCTCCTGTTGAGGACGCTATACCTACTCCGAAGGTGTGGGCTGTGCTTTCGATGCCGAGTACGACTACTTTTTTCATCTTTTCTTTTTTGTTATGAACTCTGTGTAGCCGCATTTGCCGCAGTGCCAGCGTTCAACTGGTTTAAGGTGATGAGCCATTATGGAGCCGCAGCGAGGACATTTCTTGTTTTTTAGCCTTATCTTACCAGTTGAATAATCATATTCGTAAAGCTTGTGAACATTCGCCATTGCTCATTCCCTCTCATTCTCTTCCTTAGTGTTTCTTTCTATAATATACTTAGGCTCGATTTGTAAAGCTCTTTGAGGGTCATCATATACATGCACTTTGGCCCAGCTTATGAATGAACCGTATTCTGTTCTTATCGAAATTACGTAGACGTTTTCGATATTGGTTTTAAGCATTTCTGCCACTTTTTCTCTAACCTCTTTTCTAGTTGGAGTACCCTTTCCTAGGTGGTCGATTCTTAAGAGTACTTCTTTTCTTCCAAGCAGCTTATTTTCTTTTATTTCCTCAAGCTTTACTGCCTCCATAAGCTGTCTCCTCAGGGATTTTCTCTCTTATCCCTACAAATAGCGACTTTTAAGGATTTATGTGGTTCTACGCGTTTAAGCGAAGAGGATTCTATGCAAAATAATTTAAAGTAATTTGTTGTCATCAGGTGGGGATATTTCATGCCAAGAATCTATAGCTGCACTTTTTGCGGAAGGAAGATAAAGCCTGGAACAGGAATAATTTACGTTCGAAATGACGGGACAATATGGCGCTTTTGCTCAAGCAAGTGCTACAAAAACATGCTGAAAAACAGGAGAAACCCAACGAAATTAAAGTGGACAGCAGTGTACCGAAAAAGCAAATAAATAGTAGGGAACCAGAGGATGAAGAAGTATATTCGCTCCCCCATAGTAGTAGTCCTAGGCCATGTAGACGTGGGAAAAACAACTCTCCTAGACAGGATTAGAGGGACAGCTGTCGCAGCTAAAGAGCCTGGCACAATGACGCAGCACATTGGCGCGTCCTTTTTGCCGTGGAAAGCCCTCGAGAAGATGTGTGGTCCTCTTGCGAGGAACTTGCGGGCTGAGATAAAAATTCCGGGTCTATTAGTTATAGATACGCCAGGGCATGAAGCTTTCACTAATTTGAGGAGAAGAGGGGGCAGCATCGCTGATATTGCTATATTAGTTATAGACGCCTTAAAAGGTGTTGAAAAACAGACAATAGAATCCTTAGAGATATTAAAGGACAGGCGTACTCCATTTATAATAGCCTTAAACAAGATTGATAGGATTCCTGGTTGGGAGTCACATCCTGGCGAGCCTTTCGTTTTTAGCGTTAGAAAACAAGATGAAGCGGCGGTAGTTCGACTCGAGGAGTCGATCTATAGCGTGGTTAATGAGTTGTACAAATTTGGCTATATGAGTGATAGGTACGACAGGATAAGAGACTTCTCTAAGACCGTGGCTATAGTGCCAATTAGCGCGAAGACAGGCGAGGGAGTGCCGGATCTGCTCTTAGTCTTGGCTGGGCTGACGCAGCGCTACATGTTGAAAAGGCTTGAAACGGAGGAAAGACCAGGAAGGGGAGTCGTTTTAGAAGTGAAGGAAGAACCCGGGTTAGGAAAAGTTCTGGCAGTAATCTTGTATGACGGAGTTATTCGAAAAGGAGACACGATAGTTCTTGGCGGGATTGAAAAGCCGATAGTGACTAGGGTGAGGACTCTGCTAATGCCTAAGCCCCTTGACGAGATGCGGTCACCCGAGGACAGGTTCATGCAGATGGATGAGGTTAAGGCTGCGGCTGGCGTTCTCATAGCTACTCCGAAAATTGAGGGAGTAGTGGCTGGTTCACCAGTACTCGTTGCTACAGAACAGGATTTGGACAAAATTGTGAAGTCTGTTCAAGAGGAGGTAGAAAGCTTAAGAATACAGCGTAAAGGCGCTGGCATAGTCATAAAGGCTGATACGCTAGGCAGCCTTGAAGCTCTTGTTTCTTACGTTGAAAGACAAGGTATACCTGTAAGATTCGCCGACGTGGGACCAGTAGTTCACAGGGACGTGGTAGAGGCCCAGATAACGAAAAATGAGGATCGCTTTCTAGCCGCGATCTTGGCCTTTAACGTGAAAGTTACGGAAGAGGCAGAGATAGAGGCAAAAGCCAGCGGCATAGAGATATTCAGGGGGAATATAATTTACAAGCTTGTGGAAGATCTACTTGAGTGGCGCCATCGCTTAATGGAAGAAGAAACGAAAAAACTTTTCGAGAAGGTAGTTCTTCCGGCTAAAATAAAGATATTGCCGGGCTACGTGTTCAGACGTCGAGACCCAATAATAGTGGGTGTGGAGGTTCTCGAGGGACGCATAAGAAAGGGCATACCTCTGATGAAGGAAGACGGCAGAAGGATAGGCGAAATAATGCAGATACAGGAACACAACCAGCCAATAAGCGAGGCCACCAAAGGGATGGCTGTGGCCATTTCTATTAGGAGCAAGGCAATAGTCGGGCGCCAAGTAAAAGAGGGAGAAATACTGTACTCCGACGTGCCATTAGAAGATATAAGAATAATTGAGGAGAGGTTCTCAGAACTGCTAAGCGACGAAGAGAAGGAACTGCTCAGATATATAAAAAAGATAAAACTTAAATCGCTGAGAGCAAAACTAGGCTGAGACTTTACTAGGTGTTTAAGTATGGGAGTATATCACGGAAACGATCTCCGAAAAATAACGGGCGGGAGAAAAGGACGTCACGTAAAGGTAAAGCGCAAATACTTCATGGGAAGATTCCCGATACTAACGCTGCCAGGAGAAGAAGCAAAAATAAAAATTGTACGCACACGCGGCGGCAACATAAAGGTTAAGCTTAAAACCGCCAACTACGCTAACGTCGTCGTACCTGGACAGGGCGCAAAAAAAGTAAAGATACTCAAGGTTCTCTCAAATCCGGCAAGCAGAGACTTTGAGAGAAGAGGCGTGATAACCCGCGGTGCAATCATACAAACAGAACTTGGCAAAGCGGTAGTAACATCTAGACCGGGCCAGGACGGAGTGGTAAACGCAGTCCTCCTCGCAGAGGAGACTGAATAGTGGAGGAAAAAAACAAGCGAATAGTTATATGGCCCTTCTATTTCGACGTTAATAAGTCTCGTAGTGAGGGAAGAAAGGTTCCAAAAAGGTTTGCTATCCCCTCCCCAAAGATAGAGGAGATTGTTGAGGCTGCTAAAACCTTAAACCTTAACCCTAAAACAAATCCTGAAGCAAGATATCCAAGGGAGTGGTGGCAAAAGTCTGGTTATGTGGTTTTGGATAAGCTTAAAACAAAAAATGAAACCCTTCTCACCCTAGCCAAAAAAATGGTTGAATTAAGGAAAAAAGGAGGTTTTCCTAGAAAAGTTTAAATGTCATTTTTAATTCCGTATTGCTGGAGTATTTTTGGGTTTAAGGGGAAACCACCG
>JAPDKD010000076.1 GCA_029258735.1 archaeon
CGAAGTAAAAGTATGAAAGCCAAACTAGAACAAGCCAGAACAGCGGAAAACCTCCGCAAGATAAGACTGTTCCTCTCAAATACATCGAAAGTAAGTGCGGCATTTCAACGTACAGCCCCGGCACATGATCTATAATAATGCTAGTGAATGAAGAAGCCCAGTAAAAAAGAGTGAAGTATGCGAGGTAGGGAAGCTTTACACCTATCATATACCCCGACACCGAAAGTGCCGAAGCGCCAAGCAAAGAACCGCCTAAGGAGTTAGCAACATACCAGTACACCACGAAACCGAGAATCCAGAGGGACACGATACCAAGCATACTCAAGAAAAACTGGGTAACCCTAACTTCCTCAACAATCGTTGAAAGAGCTATCATGGTACCATTACTATATCTAAAATAAAGGTTTGAAGTAGCAGCCAAAGAACCAACAAACTGCAAGACTATGGAGAGGGAAACCAAAACCAGAGCTCCGAAAAGGTCGGGGGTCTTAGCTAAACGCTCAAAAACTTTCCCCGGTGAAGAATAAAGACCGATAAAGTTAGCTGCTAACGTCCTAATCTTAGAAGACAAGTCCATTTTAAACACCTAACAAGGTCAGCGTTGTTTCAAGCCCCTCATCTTTAAGATTATCTCTAATCTTGGTAACAATGCGCCCAACCTCCTCCCTGCTATCAGCCTCGATCTCGATAACCATGTCCCACATTCCATAGGTGATCGTAACCTTCTTTACCCCCTGGTACTTCATAATTTTCTCAGCAATATCATACTCCTTCCCAGACTTTACAGTAGCTAGTACATAAGCCGTAACGGGACGCCTCGAAGCGCTCGACACAACAACCACCAAAAGAAAATCACAGCAAAACTATATAACTTATCCGCTAAAAGGCTGATATCCACATAATATTAGAATTCTTAAATACTACCTACAGATAAAATTCTAAGTTAGGCTTAAAGCGTAAAGGGTAACGTTATTTATTACGTAGCTAAAAGTAGCTAGGTGAATTCTACTTAAAAGAACTAGAAAATTAAGAATTGGCGCCGGGGCCGGGATTCGAACCCGGGCGGCCTTATCGGCCAGCGGGTTAGCAACCCGCCGCCCTAACCGGGCTAGGCGACCCCGGCATCATTAAATTTTCTCTTAAGGATTTTATATGGTTTACTAGGCTGGGGCGCGTGGAGAGATTTCTATTTCTTTTGTCATGTAGGGGTTACAGAGAATATAATTTTATAATCTACGTGATATTGTGTGGTTTTAATTTTTAATTAAACCTTGTTTTGAAGAAAGGATGGAAGCTGCTAAAAGGAGAACAGCTATTCCCGCTAAAGTGCAAAGAAAGCCGATAACAAGAAGTAAGGATTGCGTAGGAGAATGTGAAAAAGCATGGTATTCTAGGTATAAGCCGATAATGATTAGAAAGGCAGATCCTAACAACCATATAAAAGTTTCACGTTTAGTCAATACTATACACGCATCGATTTTTTCGAGAAGACTATAAATATGTATGGTTTCTTTTCTAAAAATTTTCTTTATAATATTTCATGATAACGATTAATTTACTTAAAAATGGCGGGCCCGCCGGGATTCGAACCCGGGACCTGCGGCTTTCCTCACAGGGTTAGGAGGCCGCCGCCATATCCTGGCTTGGCCACGGGCCCTCATTCATCTTTATGAAGAGTTTATATTATAAAATTTGTCTTGGATGCATGTCATGGAGATACGCTTAGGAAATAAGCAGTTCATAATAGTTGTAGGTCCTGCTGGCTGCGGTAAAACAACACTAGTTAAAAGCTTCGGGAAGTGGGTGAGTAAAGTTCAAGGCATTGAAGTGGGATACGTAAACTTAGATCCTGGAGCTGAAAAGGTACCATATGAAGCATACTTTGACGTTAGGAGCATAGTAAAAGTGAGAGACGTTATGAAAACCTATGGCTTAGGGCCAAACGGCGCTTTCCTTAAAAGCATGAAAATTATCCACGAGAATTTGGAAAAGGTGGTTAACGGAATTGTTCAAACAGAATACGATTATGTGTTAATAGATACCCCGGGGCAAATGGAGCTCTTTGTGTTTAAAAGAGAGGGACCTAGTATTGTTGCACGTCTCAAACGTTACGGCGTGCCTATAGCCGTTTCTGTTTACGATCCCTCACTTGCAGAAAATCCCATAGACATAGTTAACCTAAAGTTTCTCACCACTATAGTGCAGCTAAGATTAGGCGTGGAGAGCGTGCCTGTTTTAAATAAATCAGACTTGTTGGGAGAAGGATGGATAGCGAGATTGCTGGATGACGAAGAAGCTCTTCTAAAGAGTCTTCAGAAAGAAAAGGGAATAGAGGCGGACCTAGCCCTAAACATGGCCAAAGGTCTCAAGGAATTCAGACAAGCAAGCCGCATAGTCCGTGTATCTGCAAAAAATATGGAAGGAAGGGAGGAGCTTTACGACATCCTACATGAAGTTTACTGTACCTGCGGCGACTTAACCTAAAGTTACCATGTCAACCAGTCCAAGCAGCAAAAGATCCTCTTCTAACCCTTCCTTTATGCTGTTCTTCGGGACGCTTAAACTAATTATTTTCGTCCGCCCATACCTGCCTAAGCTTACAACGCGCGCGTTTATAATGCCTACCATGTCGAGTTCGTTCAGAATCTCGCTGACTCTGCGCTGAGTAACAGGGTCTATACCTATTACTCTAGAGAGCTCGACGTACCTGTTGTATATCATGCCGGTAGTGAGATTTCTGGCACGCTCCTTCTCAAGCATGTAAATAGAAGCTAATACAAGCTTGACGTGAAGCGGAAGAGACTTTATAATGTCGACTGCCAGGTTCCTCTCAATTTCTTTTTGAGCCAGTGACACGTGTTCTTCAGTTACCTTAACGTCTCCTCGGCGCTCAGCTATTTCTGCAGCTTTTAGAAGAAGATCAAGAGCTAATCGGCAGTCGCCGTTCTGCCTAGCTGCAATAGACGCTACTTTGGGTATAACTTCTGGCTCTAAGACTCCGACGTTAAAAGCCTTTTCAGCTCTCTTACGCAGAATGTCTTCAAGCTCTCTGCTATTATAAGGCGGAAACACTAGCTCTTCTTCTCCCAGGCTACTTCGGACTCGGGCGTCAAGGAACTCCATGAACCTGAGGTCGTTAGTTATACCGACAAGCGATAAACGCGATCTTTTTAGCTGCTGGTTTATCCTCGTAAGAAAATATAGGACATCGTCCCCACTCTTCTTAACTAAGTGATCTATTTCGTCGAGAACAACGATCATAACTTTTCCTAACTTTTCTAGCCCGTCTACAAATCTCGACATAACCTCACTCGTTGATAGGCCTGTAAACGGCACGCGCCTACCCACGGCGCGGCTAAGCTCGGCTAAAACTCGATAGTTGGTATTACTTTGCCTACAGTTTACATATGCAAAAAGCACGTGCTCTTCCCCTTTATTTCCCAGTCTCTTCAAAACGTACTTTGTAACTGCAGTCTTCCCCGTGCCCGTAAACCCGTAGATAAACACGTTATTCGGCTTCGACTTGGACAGCGCTGGCGCTAAAATTGTTGCGAGGCGCTTTATTTGCTCGTCTCGATGAGGTAGCTTGTCTGGGACATAATCTGGCAATAATATCTCTCTGTTTTTAAATATGTTAGACTTAAGATATCGTTCAAAAAGCTCCTCTAGCTCATCCATAAATACCTCCAGAAGATTCAATTGAAGCGTACCTTCAATACTTCATCAAAAACTCGTAATAGAAAATGCGGAGATCATACGCATACATGAAGAAATGACAAATGGTGCGGCCGCCGGGATTCGAACCCGGGACCTGCGGCTTGGGGGGCCGCCATCCTACCAGGCTAGACTACGGCCGCCATTCATTTCTTATTTTGTCGGAGTGGTATTTGAAAATTTTTACTTAGGTATCAATTTTTATCTGCTTGTTTCTTCACTCATATGGGTTGTTAAATGAGTAAACAAGTATCTTCTGTATGGATTAAGGCTAAAGTTGGCAGCGAGGAAGCTGCCAGTACTGCGAGGCGTGTAGCTAAAGCCTTTGAAAGAAGAGGCGTGAGGGTCTACGTCGACAATTTCTTGACTAAAATGTTGGGTGGGTGGGAAGGTCTCGGAGATGGAGAAGTAGATGAAGATCTTATTGATCTCGTGGTTATCGTGGGAGGCGACGGCACGTTGTTAAGGTTCTTCCATTCTGCTAAAAAGCCGTTGCCACCAATTTTAGGCATAAATAGGAATAGGATAGGCTTTTTTTATGACTACGACTGGCGGTATGTGGAAGAGGCCGTCGAGAAGGTTGTTAAGGGCGACTTTTATTTTCAGGAAAATAAGCTAGGCACTGTAGTTCTTCCTAAAGCGTATGGAAAGTTGCTCTTTGTAAACGAAGTGATTATAGGAGGAAAGAATTTCCGGCTAACTAGGCTTGAAGTTTCCATCGATGGGGAGAAGGTTTTTCACGGGAGAATGGATGGAATCATCGTGTCTACTGCTATAGGTGCCTCAGGGCATGCTCTCTCGGCGGGCGGCCCCTTTGTTGATCTCTCTCTAGACTTGCTTCTAATAGTGCCGATAAATCCCTTTTCTCCCCTTATTAGGCCGTTTGTAGTGTCTGCTTCACGGCAAATAGAAATAGCCGTCTACGAGGATAGCGTGGTAACGGTAGACGGAGTTCTATTCATGAACATACCTCAGCACTCGCGCCTACGAGCTTTTCTATCAAATATGCCTCTTCGTCTAGTTAGATTTAGAGGCGTGTCTTCCCTAGATAGAAAGATTAAAAGCCGCTTGCTTGACGTGCCGCCCTGGTCTCTATAACGTTTAGATTTTTCTAAATAGGGCTATAAAGAACCCCGGAGTATCGTGAAGATGAGGGAGAAACTTCTGCGCGTAAGAACTAGTGATCTTGATGGAGAGGCCATAATATACAGGTTGACCTATAAGCTGCAGCTTGAAACGCTTAATCGCCCACACAACGTTGAACTCATTTTCGGGGGGTAAAATGGTGCACGTGGAATATATGATGAGTCCGCCCTTTTTCAGAAGTTTATAAGCGGGGAGAAAGAATTGTCTCTGGTATCGTGGATAAACTGCAAGGTCGAAGTAGCTTTTGTCATAATACAGCTTAGGGCGAACACCTAATGCCGAGCATGGAGGGTCAATCATAACAGCGTCCACAGAGCCTAGAAGGCCGGAAAGCTTCTCGTCCAAGTATCTGGAATCCGCGGCTAAGGGCTTTATGCTTTTCAATCCAAGACGTGCAGCTAAAGTCGAGATCGCTTCAATTTTCCTATTGTTCCGATCCACAGCAATTACTGTACCTTCATCTCCCATTAGCTGAGCAATGTGGGAAGCCTTACCCCCGGGCGCCGAGCACATGTCCACTATTGTCCATCCAGGCTTGGGCGAAAGAATTCTGCTGGCAAGCATAGCGGGCAGCGACTGTTCATATATTAGCCCCTTGGAGTGGAGCCACGTTGCTCGGAGGCTGGGAACCCTGTAGACGCTCCTAGTAACCTTTACTGCTATGCCTTTTTTACCTGTTTCCATTTCGACTCCATCCATCTGAGCAATACCTACTGCTACTGGAGCGCCAGAGGGACTATATATCGTGACAACGTCTCCAGCCCTAACTTTTGGGGCTTTTTTTACGCCTGGCACGTAGAGGTCAGCTCCCACGTAAACTGATTCGCTCGCAAATTTGTCGGCGAATACCTTTTTGCCCTGAGGTTTTATGGAGAAGGGTCCTTCAGTAACTAGGTAAATGGCTTCTGGAAGAAGCCTGGACGGAAAAGCCCTTATTCCCATGTATTTTAATGCCCTTAAAACGTCCCTGCGAGAAGTCTTTAAAGTATTTACTCTGACGTAGTATTTTGACGTTGGAGTATTAAGCGCCTCCATTATCATGGACCCATGCCTTATTCCGTAAAAGCGTATGACGCTCTCAACAGCGGCAACGCTGAAGCCGCGCTTTCGGGACAAGTCTAGGCACAAAGGAGTAAACATACCTACTTTACAAGCTCCACTACACCTATCAAGGGTGTCGCACGGGCTTTACCTACTATAAAAGTATCCTCAAACTGAGCTACTGCACCACCTCCAGCCTCCACCAGCATAGCATAATGATGTATGCGTTTCATCTCTACAAGGGAATAGAGCCGCTCTACACCATCTTCTCTCCATTTCTCATACACCCAGCGAGAAGCAAAGGGCAATCCTCTATATGTTAACCAGAGGTCGCGGAGAAGAGTCTGAAGGTCTCTATTCTTCAACTTTTTCATAGAGGTTACTCTGAAGATATGGCTTTCTCCACCCTCTACAACAATCCCCACGCCATTTGTCGCAAAAGGTTCAACGGCATAAACCTCGCCCTCTAAAGCCTTACCTGAGAGAAGCGACGATACATTCGGCACCGTTTTGCCTGCGTGCAAGTTGTACCTTTCTATCTTATGTCCGCTCAGATTCTCGATTGGCCGAAAGCCTCGCGCCACTATCGTTTTCTCGACAACTTTGCCCAGATAGCCCAGTCTCACACCGCTCCGCATCAATTCTCCCACCTTTTTTAAAGCTTCAAGTGAGGCTAGCGCTAAGCCCGCATATTCTTCTCCAAGCACTACGGAGACTGCACCGTCAGCTATGTATCCGTCTACGTGAGCGCCAACATCAACCTTAATTATTCCCTTCTCTGGAATAACCAGCTTATCATGCGGCTCGGCAGTATAATGTGCAGCTACGTCGTTTATCGAAACGTTGACTGGAAACGCTGGAAACCCCCCTTTACTAGTTATGTTTTGCTCTATCTTAGCGCAGAGTTCTAAGACGCTCATACCCGGCTTCACGTGGTTCAAAGCGTATTCCAGCCCCTCTCTTACCAGCTCGCCTGCACGGTGCAACTTTTCGACTTCATCCTCGGTCAGCATAATTGAGTATTTATGGGTCAAGGGGCATCATAAATTTATGGTTAATAATCAAATAGAGGTAAAGCTAGATGAAGTGCTTAAAAAGCTCGCAGAAATCGATGAGCAAAGGGAAGAAGTCATAAAGACATGCAGAGAAGTTGTAAGGCTAGCAAGACAATTAATAGTCGCGGTTCACAGGCAAGTGAAGGACGAGGAAGCTCTAGAAAAACTGCGAGCGGCTGCAGAAAAACTGAAAAATACGAGGAAAAAGATGCCTTCCATATATTATACGGGCTGTGTGCCCCCCTCCCTAGTCGAATATGTTGAGGCTGAATGCTTCTACGCTTATGTTTTCGAAGATAGGCTACCAGCGATGGAAGACCTAGGAGTAGATCCTTCAATATATTTGCTAGGGGTGGCTGACTTCACAGGAGAGATCAAACGTCACCTTTACGAACTCATAAAGGAGGAAAGATTTGACGACGCCGAGAAGGCGCTAAAGACCATGGAGAAAATTTATGACAAGCTTAGAACGGCGGCCGTGCCTAACGCTCTAGCTCAAGGGCTAAGACGGAAGGTGGATGTCATGCGCACAGTCCTAGAAACAGCTCGAAGAGATCTCCTATTGTTGAGGAGGCTCGGGAACCTTGAGAAAGCCTTTGAGGCTGCCCCCTAACTTCTCGCTTGAAAAAGCCAGAGCTTTCCAAAAGTACATAGCTGAGAAAGCTATTAGACACGACGACTTCGACTCGCCGATATCTCGCGTTGCAGGTGTTGACGTAACGTACCGCGAGCAGCTAGCCCTTGGCGTAGCCGTAGCCGTGGACACGCATGCCATGAAGCATCTAGAAACACAGTACGCAATCATGGAGGAAAGATTCCCCTACATTCCAACACTCCTAGCTTTCCGCGAAGTCGGGCCAGCCGCCCTTGCACTAAAAAGGCTGAAAACGAAGGTAAACGTGGTATTTGTCGACGGGAGCGGCATACTCCATCCCTACAAAGCCGGCTTCGCAACTCATCTGGGGGTAGTTCTAAACGTTCCAACCATAGGTGTAACCAAGAAGCTCCTCTGCGGGAAAATCGGCGAATGGCATGGCGACAAGGCCCCAATCTACCTGGACGGCGAGATCGTGGGTATGGCGGTGAAAACTATGCCCAGAGCAAACCCAATATACGTTAGCATCGGCCACAAAGTCTCTCTAAAAACCGCCGTAGACCTAGTAAAATACTTCACGAAAAAAAGAAGCAAACTACCACTTCCAATACAACTAGCCCATAACGAGGCACAAAGGCTCGCTAGAGAGCTACTCCTGCAGTAATGACGGCTTTAACTGCTTTAAGACCCTCTTAGCAGCAAGCTCAATGTCTTCCCTCATCACAGTCTTTCTTCTCGCATGAAGCGTTAAATCCCACGCCTCCCCCGCAATCTCTAAGCATAACTCCTCGACCAAGTCCCGCATCGCCTCTGCAGCCTCCTTACTCACGCGGCTTGCTCCAGCACTCTTCAAAATACGGAAAAACGGGGCAAGAGGCAGATTCTTTTCACGCTTCACTTTAATCACCACATGAAAACCACGCGGTTAAAATATATTTTAAATCTCGCATCCGCAACCAGAACAGGGTGAGACTATGGATATCTTATGGGCGCCATGGAGGATGAAGTATATCGAATATGCATCCATAGAAAAGCCAAAGGAATGCTTCATATGCGAAGCAGTCCAGCAGGGAGTAGGAGAAGAGAAACTAACACTATACGTAGGCGAACACGGAATAGTGCTAATGAATCTTTACCCATACAACACAGGACACCTTCTCATAGCGCCAAAAAGACACGTCGGCGACCTTTCCGGCTTAAACGCAGAGGAACTCTCAGCCCTCATGTTTCTCCTGAAATCTTCCTTCCAAGTACTGGAGGAAACATTTAGACCCGATGGATTCAACGTTGGGTTAAACTTAGGCAGAGTCGCAGGCGCAGGGCTCGAAGACCACGTACACATACACGTTGTGCCGCGATGGAACGGCGACACAAACTTCATGCCCGTAATAGCAAACACAAAGGTAATACCTGAAGCCCTAAAAGACACTTACAGGAAAATAATGAAGCACGCCGACCTATTCAGCGAAAAGCCATGAAAAAGGCGGAAAGTTTTTTATCTCTCCAGGAAAGGGAGTAGTAGCTTACTGGTGTGTCGACATGTCGTCTAGGGCTAGAGTTGCAAGAGATAAATGGGCAGCCAAAAAATGGTTCAGAGTACTAGCGTCAAGTACTTTCGGCTTCGCAGAGCTAGGGCTAGTGCCAGCCAACGACGAAGCCTCGCTCATAGGCAGAACGTTCACAACAAGCTTCTACAACATAACGAAAGACCCCGCACAGCTACCGATAAAGCTGAAGTTCCAGATAGTTAAAGTGATAGGCGACACAGCCTACACTCAATTCAAAGGCTATGAACTAACTAGAGACTACATCAGAACCCTCGTAAGGAGGGGGAGGTCCAGAGTAGACGCAATAAGAGACGTAGTCACCAAGGACGGAATAGAGCTCCGTGTAATGGCCATGGCGATCACAACGAGAAGGGTCAAAACCTCACAGGAGAGAGCCATAAGAAAAATAATGTTTGAAATTATTGACGAAAAAGCTGAACAACTAGACTTCGAATCGTTTATCCAAGAGTCGGTGCTCGGGCAGTTAGCTGGGGAAATAATGGTGCGCGCCAAAAAAATATACCCGCTGCATAAAGCCGAAATACGCAAAATTAAAGTGTTAACGCCAGTTACAGAGATACCGCTAAAACTCCCCGAGCAAGCAGCTCAGCAAACAGCTGCGCCGGCCTAGCCATGCCTAAAAACCCTTCGATAAATCTCGGAGGATAGAAGCCTCAAGATAAGCTGAAGAGTTTTCTGAACATCCCCCACGCCGTTAAAACCAGCAGCCGTAGCATGCCCGCCCCCACTACCCTCCATAATATCAGAGAGCAATGGAACTATATCTCTCCCCAGGGAAATCCCAGTGTTCCTGTAGAATTCCTGAGTAGACCTAAAGCTAACCCTAATCTCGCCCCTTTTCCCTCCTACAACTACCGCGACATCGGCGCCTAAGCTCAATAGCCCTCGAGCTGCCGAAGCCTCATGAGACGAAACATGCGAGCCACAAATAATGTAATCACCAACGCGAATTATCAGGCAACGGGACGCCGCTTTAAGGCGCGCAACTCTCTCACTCAGGGACATAGGCTCCTGCAAAAGCCCCACAACTTCCTCATAGTCCACACCAATTTCCAGCAACTTCGAAGACAACATGAAAGTCTTAGGATCTGCGCGCTGAAACCTGCCAGTATCATAAAGTATACCAGCAAGAGAAATCGACGCTAACCCCCTATCTAAGTCAATTCCCGCCTTAAAAACAGCTTCAAGCAAAATATTCGTACACGCCAATTCCCTCCTAACGCATACATACGCCGCTCCTTGAACCAAATCGCCGGGAGGAAAATGATGATCAATAATCACAGCTCTACTCGCATAGCTGAGAACCTTTTCCCCAACCTCGCGCAGAGCGGATGAGGAAGAAGAATCAACCACCAAATAAAGATCGTAGTTACCTACAAAGTTCTCCAAAAATTCCATACCGGACAGAAAACGCTCGGCAAGGCGCTTCGAAACTGAGCTTAAACCTTCAGGAAATATCAAGTCCGCATCAGCGCCGTACAAACGGTCGACAAGAAGCTTAGCTAAAAGCGCTGAAGCCAGTGCATCGGGATCAGCGTTAATATGCGTAACTACGGCTACCCTCCTGAAATAGGCGTTGGCGAGAATCTTACCTATTGCCGCTAAAAAGTCCACGTTATCTTTCTTCATAGCCATGTTCACGCATGATCTCGTCTATTCTTGAGAAAATTTGCTCCAAAACTTTTCCCGCTGCAGCCTGCAACTTACCTGAGGAAAACCTCGACCGCAAGTTCAGCGAAACATTGAAAGTATAAAAAGGCCCGTCCACAACTTCAACGTTTAACTCGTAGTCGATACTAGGAAGAGATAGCTCCCTACGTACCCTCTCAACTTCACACTCAGCTACTTCAAATATTGCCTCAACTATCTTCTCTAAATCCTCCTTACTTAGCTTTTTACGAGGTGGCTGCTCCACCAACCTGTCCTCCCAACTTCCTCCTAAGCTTCTTCTCAAGCTCCTCGAGCTGCTTACGGAGAAGCGACTCCTGCTTCTGAAGCGACTGAACCCTAATTGTCAGAGTCTCCTTCCTCTCAGAAAGCTCCTTAATAACTTCGTCCTTAGGCCTCGAAACCACTATCCTACCAACAACCTTGTAGACTCTATTCTCAGAGACCTTCTCAAGCTCCTTAAGCGCCCCCTCAACCTCAAGAAGCTCAGCCTGCAACTGCTGGCGATTAAGAGACACCACTCGCAGCCTCTCCAGCACGCTGTTATACCTGTTAATCTCAGCCCTCAAAGTCTCAGAAATCTCCGCCAAAACACTCACCCAAGCGAGACTGCGCGCACGCTCTTATATTTTTGGTGGGGCTTGCTCATAAGCTTTCCGGGGACCCTGAGAGAACGTCAAAAATATTGAAAGAACCGTAAGGCTTGTCGGCCCCCTTAAGCTTTAAGCAGAAAGCTGAAAGTATCATAAAGAAAGACTTGCACTTTTAATGTGTATTTGCTGCGAAGGATGCATACAATGCTAGACTTTATCTGGTACTTGTTTCCGTCCCTGTCAGTGGCGTCGAATCCCTTGTTTACGGAGTTTTCCTTCGATTTTTAGCCCAAGTATTTGTACTACTAGTCACTAGGCGTAGTCACCTTGAAGGCTCTCCTTAGTGCAGAGAATATCGAATTATTTCAAACCTTTTCTAGTAGAAGCATAAATGCCTATGATGTGTTGAGTTAGTATCTTATTTCTATTTAACACTTTATTTTCTAATAACGATGTTATCTAAGCTAACGTTCTACCTTTTTGACGAAGAAATATATTTGAGCACATAATCGAACCTAGATAAAAGTATAGAAAACATTGCCAGAAATATTGAAAGCGGGTTTTCCAAGCCTCGAGGGAAGTACAGTTATGACAGATGCATATCATAAAAAATTTATCGTAAAAGACTAGGATATAGGAGCATTCTTAACGTGTAGGCACTTTTCCACGTACCTCGCAACACGTTAACCCATTACACCCTTAGAAGAGTTACCATGATGAGGTCCTCAAAAATTCTATTTAACGAATCCGTAACCGTTATCATCTTTCTGACATCTTAATTCATAACTTCAAATTCGTCCTGTCTATCAGTATCGTTCGGGAAGGGGCTTTCATTCTTCTCTAATACTTGTGGGGTCACTTCCTGATGGCTTCTAGTATTTCTGTTATTGTTTTCCCGCTTCGGTACATCTCCTCCGCGAGATCTCTTTCTTTAGCAGTGAGCTTCCTCCCCAGGATCCTCTCGAGCATGTCTATTACAGATAGCTTTGCAAAAGCCTCAAAGTCTGAAATCAAGCGATAGAGCAACCCCTGATCCAGAATAGTTGGCACAGAAGGCACGTTTCAAAGTCTCTCCTATCCCTGTGACATCGTACCTTCCCATAGGGATCCAACACACATGTTCCCGAAGACCCAGCCGTTGCCAAAACTCTTACCCATACAATTAACATTTACAGATAGATTTCTATGTTCCTTTAGAATAGGAGCTACCACTCCTACAAGCTTTTTTAATGAAACCCTCATCATCAACCAACATAATGCAGTAATTGACAACCTTAGTTGAGAAGAAACCTCGTGAGGCGAAACATAATTAGGAAAGAGGTCCATTATTTGCCACGGACGCGCGAGGAACTGCCGTCATGACCCTGTTGGTTTAGAAACCCACATCGCGTGCGTTTCCTCCATAGCATAGTCGTTAATCCTATAGCTAGCGTTATAATCGCTAGTACTGCCACTAATTGTTCCCATGGTATTTGATCTGGCCCCTTCTTCAATACTTCCTCGTCCATCACTGTGAATGACACATTAGGGGATTCGGTTCCTTCATGATCCAGATCTCCCTTCCAGCTCGCACTAACGCTCCAAACGCCAACAATGTTAGGTGTGAAAACATCCTTGAATTCTCCTAGAGCAGTAGAAGTTACATTTCTGGTTAATACTGTTCCATTCGGCATTTTATAGTTTAGGATTATCAATGCATCATCATGAGGCGGGGAGATAGACCCGAATACTGTAATCGCATTACCTATGATGACTTCATTAGGAGATACGGTTATAGACAATGAACTTGC
The DNA here is from genome assembly GCA_029258735.1 of archaeon. GTDB lineage: Archaea > Thermoproteota > Thermoprotei > Thermofilales > JAPDKD01 > JAPDKD01. Next base: position 13,171 of record JAPDKD010000076.1, read on the forward strand.
TCTATTCACCGTATTCCAGAACGGCTCTATTATATCTATATGATTGGGTGGTGCTGGTCCAGCATGTACACCTATCTGTATCATCTTGGGGTTTCCCACATATTGAAGAGGTACTTTTATTTCTAGAACTTTATCAGAACTTGACTCTATTGGGTATTGTTCCTGCTTAAATAGTTGGTTGATAAGGATGGCTTTTGATTTGCTGATCACCATGATAAAATATTCACCCGAATTGTCGGTTTTTAACTCTATAGCAAAAATTTGAGGAGTTATCTTTTTGCCGTAAACT
>JAPDKD010000055.1 GCA_029258735.1 archaeon
GTCAAATGGGTGGTAAAACTTCCCCAGGCCACATATGAGACAAATAGCACAAAGGTAGACGTATACTTAAGGAAGGGTTGGGGCATAGCTATGGTTTACTACAATACTTCGGCGCCGACTCCGCCCATATATCTGCTCGACTTAGTCCTATTACGGGAGGAGAGAATAGAGGTGGAAAATGTTAAGGGCAACTTCACAATATGGGGAAGTGTCTATGCCTATACAGACGAGGGAATCAAGTCTCTGCCTGTTAGTTGCATCGCCCTCAAACCAGTTCACTTACCTCCCTGGGAAGAGTTCAAAACTTTAGCTGGTCTAGGGGAAAATTATGTAGCCATTAAGTTTAATGCTTCTCTCCCTAAGTGTGGACCATTTCGAATATGGTACTTGGCCGCGCCAGCCACGCCGGGGAACTACAGCTATGTAGTAGAGCTTGATGACGGGTATTTTGCGGGCAGAGTCTCTGTAATTTTACCCGCACTCTCCGCGATAGTCGTCTACCACGCGGATAACGTGACTCTACGCTTTTTCTGTCCCGAGTGCAGAGTCTTAAAGCCCCTAGCTAAGGACGTTGAACTAGAACTATATTTTGAGGATTCTGGAGAGCTGAAGACTATAAGCAGGAACTATACAGATACTCCGGGAAATTGGAGTATATCGATTCCTTATAAGCTTCTTTCAAGTGTTGAGGATAAGGGCGAAGTAACACTGGTTGCAAGGCTTGAATGGGAGAGAACAGGCTTCGTGGTGAGCGAGGAACTGCGAATACCCGTTAAATTAAGCGGCTTGGAAATTACTAGATGGAACTGCGGAGAAACATACTTTATCCTCAAGCCCGATGTCCAGGGCGCTGGGTGGCGCTACGAAGACCTGGGGGAGGCGTACGTTCTTTACGGAGGGTCGGTTATAAGGGGGATGGAGGAAAACGGGGCCTTTAAATTTGAACTTGGAGTCGACATCTGCCGCGTACCCTTAGGCTCCTTGACTGTGGTCTGGATTCCCCCTCCAACTCTTGATGAAATACTTTATCCTGTTAGGCTGAAACTCTAAACCTTGCTTTTATTATTTAATAAAAACATGATTGGTGGAGATGCCGACTAGGACGATCATAATAATAGCTCTAGCAATTTCAGGCTTTCTAAGCTTAGCTTTCACGTTAAACGCGATGAGCTTTTCTTGGGAAAAAATAACGTGGGAAGATAGTTACAGAATTTCCACTTTAACAGGTCCTGGCAAAATAAAATTTAGAAATAAGCTTCAGCTCGGAGAGGCGCAAGTAAACATTAGCATCAGAAATAGAAAAGCAGTTCTTGAAACGGTGGTTATCTGCGGCTTTGGCAACACAACGCCGAGCTTCTTCCACGACGGCTGGATGCTGATTAACGGCTGCTTAATTAGCATACCAACATTCGACTCCAACGTGGTGAAATACTACAAGCCTGACCCGGATCCCCACCTCTACCCTAATGAAACATCATACTTGCAGTTTAAAGTAAAGGTCACAGAGCTAAAACTGTACGTTTCCGGCTCTGTTACCAATCATAAGGTTCTCGAAATTGTTGCGGGAACTTGCCCATGCAAGGCGGGTACGTATGGAGGTTGACGAGGCTATCATAGTTCTTTCCGAAGCACTTGTTGTATCTATTGCAGCCATGCTAGCCGCTGGGCTGACTTCTCAGGGTACAGTACATTATTACCCGCCGCCTGCGCGCAGCGTGCTTGAGGAAGGGGAATATGCTCTCTACGTCAACGGTAGCTGCCTAAATGTTACAAGAATAAACGTGACAAAGATTAACTGCGGGGATTTAGTTTATGCACAGAGGCCTTGAAGCGGTAGCTATAGCTCTAATCTACATTATAGTGTTCCCCGTAGCTGCCAGATACGTTGCAAGTATCAGGGCTCATAGAGAGTACGCGCTTATCAGCGCTGCAAGGGCTTCAGCCTACTTTCTCCTTTTATCGGCTGATAGCGGCGCTTTTATTAATATGACGAGGATTCTGCCTGAAGCTCAGCTCGGACTAGGTGAGTACACTATTATAGCTCTGATACCTGAAAGGGGCAACTTTACTGCGGTTGCGGTGCATTTTAAGCCTTAGGTGATGAGGATGACTAGGCGGGGCCAGCTGTTGGTTTTAGCTGCAGCAATACTGGCTTCAGCTATTTTACTGCACCTGGCATGGGTCGCTACGGCGTATAGGGGTTATATGGTGATGAAGTTCTGCGGGCCGCTGGAATCCGCGGAACTGATAAGCGTTGTAAGGGCTAGTATAGCATGGAATTACTCTCTTCTCGCCTTAATATCTAAGCTTAAATCTTTAGGCGCAAAGTACGGCCACTGCGTCGAGCTTTACAATGTAAGCCTAAAAAAGGACCTGAGGCTTACAGGACCCGGAGGCGGTCTATATAGGGTTGTACTCGAAAATAAAGCTGGCAGAATAGTCTATGAAGCATCTTGGAACTATACGTACATAACCGACTACCTGAAGAAAACGCCATTCGGAGCTAGAGTTTACTCGTTATATAGATTGACATACACTAATAGATATGCAGCGCCCCAGTGGGGAGCAATAGTAACTTGTCCGAAGATGACGGTGCCAGATGATGGCAAGGCGCTTACAATAGATCTTAAACGCGTGGGCAGGTGCGAGTGGCTTGTAGGAGCACCTAAAGGAACGAGCCTAACTTTGAGAGATGAGTTTGGGGCGCCGATTGTTTTGGTGGCTCACGATGGACCCGGGTAAGCTAATTATAGGTTTAGCTTTAACGTTGTCTATCTTTTGTTCTCTTGCAGCCTTAAGAATACCGCCTATTATGGGCGATGAAGGCGCGTTTATCGTAGATTTATGCGTATGTCTAAATAGGCCTCAAAACGTGACCCGCGTATATTTTTTCGGAACTGAGGTAGTGGTAATGGACGGATGCGTGGTTCTTGACAGGCTGGTTTACCCTGTGTGCGCCAACGCAAGCTTAGCTAACAATACCGCATTATATATGCTTCCCGTGAAAGGATATGCCGTACTGAGAGGTTGGGTTAAGGTGAACCTGCATAGCGTGGGCAATGGCACGTGCATTATCAAGAAGGTTTAAGGAAGTTTAAAAATATAAGCTCAAATTTAAATTTTCAGATTTAGTAAGCCTTTTTCATTTAACCAGTTTATTAGCTTTTTCGCGTTGAATTCGGCACTAAAGTTTTCTGAGTCTAATGTTATCTCTGGGTTTGGAGGAGGCTCATAGGGATCGGTTAGCCCTGTGAAATTTTTTATTTCTCCTTTTAGAGCTTTCCTATAGAGCCCTTTAGGGTCCCGCCTTATACATTCTCCCAGACTACATTTTACATATACCTCGATGAATGGCACGTCCTTTTCAACTATGCTTCTTACCTCTCTCCTCACATCGATGTAGGGAGAAACAAAGCTGCAAAACACTATTACATCATTTCTCGCTAACAGCCTAGCTACGTGCGCAACTCTAATTAAGTGTCTGCGTCTGTCCTCCCTTGTGAATCCAGCTTCGGGGCTAAGCCACCTCCTAACCTCGTCCCCATCCAACATCTCAACCTTGTATCCCCTTTCCTTTAAGATGCTTGCTGCACAGTTAGCGATGGACGTCTTGCCAGACGCTGGTAAACCGGTTAACCAGACTACAAAGCCCGTACTCACGTTACTCGTGCCTACTCACCCCCATAAAATTGATGAAAAAATATCATGGATCTCTGTAATGTCAACGATACTTTTTGATAGGTTGAAACTCTCTTGCGGGTCATATAGGGAGAACACACCGAACCAGTCGTGTACCGCATCGTCGGGACCGCGGTCGTTCTCCCTCAGATAAAGCGTCGGCCAGCCTAGCGTTCCAGCGCTGCGCCAGTAAAGATCGTCGAAGTAAACCATGAGGTCGGGAGGGTCGCCCCTCACCTCGGGGTAAAGTTCCTCGGGCTTGTAGACCTTCGTGTTCCACTGCTCGCCGTTTGGCCCCCTTATCTTTCTAATCTCTTCTGCAAGCTCCTCTCGGACGTGCTCATAGTCTTCCGGCTTCACTACTCCATTCTTTTCTCTACCCTCTAGATTTATGAATATACGGGCATAGTATCCACCCCAGCCCCAAGCGACAGTTTTGCTCCAATCTACGTATTCCGCTTTAAAGTCAGACCCAGGAGGAAGGTTGTTTTTCTTCAGCTTCAGGTAGCCCTTCTCTGCTAGCCATTGATTGACTACGAAGGCCCCTTTCATTCTCTTAGCTCCGTGATCTGAAACTACCGCTATAACTGCATCTTCCGGCACTTTTTTTAATAGCTCGCCTAATCCCTGATCTATGAGCTTGTAGTAGTCGCGGATAACGTTTTCGTACTTGTTTCCCGGCTCGTACTTGTGGTGTTGGGGGTCCATGTAGCCCCAGAAGGCGTGCTGAACCCTGTCGGTGCCTATCTCCACGAACATGTAGAAATCCCACTTTGTTCTCTCGGCTAGGTAGCCGTAAACCTTGAAGTGCTGTCGTGTCATGGACCAGAGCTCCCTGATCACCCTGTCCCTGTCCTCAGAGCGGAAAACAACGTCGAAGATGTACTTGCCATACCTAGACTCTATCTCACGTTTTAGCGTCGGCGGAAACGTATATCTAGACTCGGGACCTGGGGTTACGAAGTCCGTGACGAGGAGGCCCTTTACTGGCTTCTGAGGATATGTAGGCGGCACACCAACGACCACGCTTGTCAATCCCCTGGAACCTGCCTCGCTCCAAAGCGTGGGATGCTTCACGTACCTAGAGTTTACAATGTAGAACTCATTGTAATGTCCCGGCTTCCGGTGCCTAAACCCGTACATTCCTAGTTCTCCCGCAGTTTTTCCCGTTACCATTATGAGCCAAGCGGGGATAGTTATGGGAGGATGAGACGAATGAAGCGTGGCCTTGGAGGATTCATCTAACAAGCTTCCTAAGACTGGCAGCTCGTCCTTAAATTCGTCATAAAGCAGCTTCGGAGGCGCGCAGTCAAGCCCAATCACAAACAATTTTCTACTCACATTAGTCACCTACAAACGGGTTTTCAAACGACATTATTACATCCGCCACCTCGGGCCTCATCATGTACTCGGGAGGTCTAGCGCCGGAGCGCAGCGCCTCCCTGATTTTTGTGCCACTTATCTTTACTTTGTACATGTCACTGTGTGGACAAATCTTTTCGTTAACCATTCCACCACACTTTTTACAGTAGAACGCTTCTCTTACAAAAAGTGGTGTTACGCCTAAATCTGGAAACTCTTTAAAGATATCCCACGCTTCGTACGGCCCATAGTAATTGCCTACACCCGCGTGATCCCGGCCCACTATGAAGTGCGTGCATCCGAAGTTTTTCCGCATAATTGCGTGGAATACCGCCTCTCGGGGGCCCGCGTACCTCATAGATGTCCTTAACACTGCGAGCACAACCACGTTTTTAGGATAATAGTGCTCGATAAGTACTTCGTAAGCTGCGAGTATTACCTCGTCTCTGTAGTCTCCGGGTTTCTTCCATCCCACTAGGGGGTTTACGAAAAGCCCGTCTACGAAGGTGAGCGCGGCTTTTTGGACGTACTCGTGGCCCATGTGGGGGGCGTTTCGTGTCTGGAAGCCGACCACGCTTCGCCAACCTTTCTCGCGGAAAAGTAACCTTGTTTCGATGGGCCAAAGAGTGTATTTGTCGAAGTTTGATGGTACGCCTTTCAGTAAGTCGATTTTCCCTCCCAGAAGTAGCTCCTTTCTATTTAGAGTTTTATGAACGCCTGGGTGGTTTATATCTAAAGTTTTATATACTTTTTCTGCAAATTCTTTCTTTTCCCAGCCGTAAATTTCCTCTACGTTTAGAAGTGCAATAGGTTCATCGTTGTAGAAGAGAGCTATATCATCACCCGGCTTTATTCCGCTTATTTCTTCGGGATCAACGTCAAGCGTAACTGGTATGGTCCAAGGCGTGTCATCGGGCAGTCTCATGCTATAGAGCACTGAGAGATACTCTTCCTGAATCATAAAGCCTTCTAACGGGCTGAATACGCCTCTAGCTATGTTTTCAACATCTACGGCATAGTCAAAGGATAGGTTAAGTCGGGGTAGCTCCTCGGCTTCTTCTAGGAGTCTTTCACGTCGCTTGCCTCGAAGAACGCGGTTTGTCAGTTTTCCCCCATGTGGTCTAGATACCATTTAACCACCTATAGGTAGCCGAGCTTTCTCAGCTTCTCGAGTATAGCTTGCTTATCCTCCTCTGTAAATGGCTCCTCGTCGATTCTATCCTCGTAGGAGGCAACTACCTCTCTTAGGATGTAAGTTACGAAGCTTGAAACGCTGGTGAATCCTGTTCCCTGTATTATCTTCTTAATCCGCCTATACAGAGTTGTCGGAATAGATACTGTTGTATACTTTCCACCACCAACTTCCCGCTCCATAACAGCCTTAATACTTTTAATTATATTTAATTAATTTTTTGTTATAAGAAAATTTTTGACGAACTTTGCGACAATTAATGGATAGTGATGAAGCGTTGCGTGTATTAATTACTGGTGGGGCAGGATTTATCGGTCATCATTTAGCACTTTATCTGCAGAGTTTAGGACATGATGTCATCATATATGATAGCTTAGAAAGAGCTTCACAATACGGAATAAAAAGAATAATGGAGGCAGGAATCCCATTAATTAAAGAAGACATTGGAGATAAAGATAGTTTAAAAAAAGCTTTTAATGAATTTTGTGTTAACAGACTCGTCCACGCAGCAGCTTATATAAATGTTGCAGAATCCATGAAAAATCCTGAACTATACTTCGAAAATAACACGGTTAAATCGTTCACTGTTTTTAAATCCGCAGCAGAATGCGGTGTTAAGCACGCAATCTATATAAGCTCAGCGGCTGTATACGGAGAACCACGGTACCTTCCAATAGACGAGAAGCATCCAACTGAACCTCTATCACCCTACGGGCTAAGTAAGCTATTAGGCGAATATATGGTGAAGTTCGTGTCCAGGGTTCATAGTATGCCTGTTGCAGTTATGCGATTATTTAATGTCTATGGTCCTGGGCAAACAGGAACTTACGCGGGCGTTATATCAAAGTTTATTGAGCGTGTAGCGAGGGGTGAGCCTCCTATAATTTTTGGCGACGGTAAACAGACGAGAGACTTTATTCATGTAATGGACGTGTGCCGGGCAATTAAGCTTGCCTTAGAAGCTAAAGCCGAAGGAGTATTTAATGTTGCAACTGGAAGATCAGTTAGCGTAAAAAGGCTTGCAGAAATAATCATAAGAGAGGCGGGTTTAAACTTATCTCCCGTATATGCTCCCAGAAGACCAGGGGACATTAAGTACAGCTTAGCTGATATCTCGAGAATAAAAAAGGCGCTCGGCTTTACCCCTAAAATAAGTGTTGAGGAGGGAATTAAAGAGCTTATAGGAAAAGCTCTAGGCAAAGAGCCCGGGCATTAGCTAAAGAATCTTTATTATTCTCCTAGATATTTGCACGTTGAGAAACATGGCCAAATTAAAATTTGGAGTAATTGGAGTCGGGGGCATGGGCAATCTCCACCTAAGCAACCTCAAAGCCCTTAGCGAGGTCGAAGTAGTAGCCATCTCAGACATAAACGAGGCGAGGCTTGCAGAAATAGGCGAAAAATACAACATACCTAAGTGTTTCACAGACTACAGGAAGCTTCTTGAAAGCGGCGTCGACGCGGTGGTAGTGGCTACGCCCCCCTTCGCCCACAGAAATCCCGTCGTAGAAGCCCTAGAAAGAGGCATACACGTTTTCTTGGAAAAGCCCATGGCGGCAAACCTTAAAGACGCCGAAGAAATGTATAACGCGGCGATAAGAAGCTCAGCCTTTCTCATGGTTGGATACTGCCTGCGCTTCCATGACTTATATGAATGGATAAAAGAACAGTCTGAAACCCGTCTCGGAGAGCCCGTAAACCTAGCGCACGTTGCTTTCGGCTCCATACCCGCACATACATGGCTCCTGAAAAAGGAGCTCAGCGGCGGAATGCTGAACGAGAACGGTGTCCACGTGCTATACGTAATGTACTGGTATGCTGGCAAGTTTAAGAGAGTTCAAGCCCTATCTAAAACCCTAAATAACGATATCAGCATAGAGGACAACATAGCGTTCCAAGCTCTACACGAAAAAGGTGCATTTTCCTCCTTTATACAAAGCTGGAGCTGCACGCATCCGTACAGGAGCTGGGCAATGTGCTTTGAAAACGGCACCATCACATTCGATGGCTACCTAGGAGGAGAGGTGAAGTTGTCTGCTCGAGACGGCAATAAAGTGGAGACCAAGATATTCGAAATGGAGTGGCAGAACATGTATAGACGCGAGATCGAGCACTTCGTGCACAGCATAATGCGCGGAGAAAAGCCGGTGATCAACGAAGTAGATGGACTAGAGATCCAGAAAGCCGTGGACGCGGCTTATAGGTCGGCTGAGACGGGTCAAGCCGTAGAGCTTTAGCTTAACACATTTATTTTTCCCATACTTCTTCTATGAGGAGGAAAGAGGTGAATTATTTGAGTATTCTCGATAAAATTTTTGAGCGGGCAAGGCGCTACCAGTCCCACATAGTTTTTCCAGAGCCACAGGACGAGCGCATAGCCCAAGCATCCATGAAGGCCTTAGAGCTAGGCATAGCGAAGCCCATACTCGTAGGCAAGGAACAGGAAATACGGGAAACCTTCACTAAGCTCGGCCTAAGCCTTGAAGGAATGGAGATAGTAGAGCCAATTCCCGAAAAAATAGAGGAGTACGCGCACGAGTACCTCAAGATAAGGGGGCTTCCGGAGGAGCGCCTAGGCATGGCCAAGCGCCTCATGCGCCGCCAGCTGTTCTACGCGGCCATGATGGTTCGCAGGGGAGAAGCTGACGGCATGGTCGCAGGCGCCATAAGCACCACAGCCAACGTTATAAGGGCAAGCGTCCTAGTGATAGGGCTGCAAAAGGGCATCTCGACCCCCTCAAGCTTCTTCCTTATGGAGATACCGGGCTTCAAAGGCGGCGAAGACGGCTGCCTAATCTTCGCGGACTGCGCCGTAACAGTCGACCCGTCGCCAGAGCAGCTGGCTGAGATAGCAGTGGCCACTGCCCGCAGCGCCAAGTGGCTTCTCGGCTGGGAGCCCAGGGTAGCGATGCTTTCATTCTCCACGAAGGGCAGCGCTTCCCACCCCCTAGTAGACAAGGTGGTCAAGGCAGTCGAAATAGCCAAGCAGAAAGACCCCACCATACTGATAGACGGCGAAATGCAGGCAGACGCAGCCCTAGTCCCAAGCGTGGCCAAGAGAAAGATGAAGGGCGAAAGCCCGGTCGCTGGAAGAGCGAACGTACTCATATTCCCAGACCTAAACGCTGGCAACATAGCCTACAAGTTAGTCCAGAGACTTGCCAGTGCCAACGCCTATGGGACAATACTTCAGGGCTTTTCTAGGCCAGTAAGCGACCTCTCAAGAGGCGCCACGGTTGAGGACATAGTGGGCGTGATAGGAATTGTCTCGTCAATAGCGGGGGCGGTGAAGGAACAATGAAGATCCTCGTTATAAACAGCGGAAGCTCCTCGATAAAATTCCGCCTGTACGACGCGGAGGAAAGCGGCGAAATAAAGGAGATAGCGAAGGGAATAGTAGAGCGGATAGGCGAGGAAATATCGTACGTAAAATACAGCAGCATAAACGGAGACATACGCTATGACGTAAAGGTGAGAGACCACGAAGAAGGACTAAGCCACGTGCTCAAAGTGCTAACCGACAAAGAGAAAGGAGTAATCAAATACCCAGATGAAATAGTTGGCGTAGGGCACAGAGTTGTTCACGGAGGAGACGAGATAAGCAAACCCGTAGTCATAGACGAGCACGTTGAGAAGGTCATCGAAAAGTTTTCACGCATGGCGCCGCTACACAACCCAGCAAACCTGCTGGGCATACGCGCCGCCAAGAAAGTCTTCCCGAAAGCCGTTCACGTAGCTGTTTTTGACACAGCGTTCCATACAACTCTACCCGAAGAGGCCTATCTGTATGCCATACCCTACGAGTACTACAAGAAATATAGGGTCAGGCGATACGGTTTCCACGGCACGTCTCACATGTATGTCGCACAGAAGGCGGCGGAGATCTTGGGTAAGCCTATCGAAGAGTTGAAGATAATAACCTGTCACCTCGGAAACGGCGCAAGCGTAACGGCAGTAAAGTACGGCAAGTCGGTGGAGACAAGCATGGGTTTGACGCCTTTGGAAGGCTTAGTGATGGGTACGAGGAGCGGCGACATAGATCCAGCAATATTCTACTTCCTCGTGAAGTGGGAGAACCTAAGCGTAGACGAAGTTTACGACTTACTTAACAAGAAGAGCGGCGTGCTCGGCCTTTCAGGTACGACCAACGACATGAGGATACTTGAGGAAGAATACTTCAAAGGCAACCCGAACGCCATAAGAGCATTCAAAGTATACGCTCACAGGGTGAAGAAGTATATTGGCGCCTACATGGCAGTACTAAACGGCGTTGACGCGATAGTGTTCACAGCAGGCGTCGGCGAGAGGTCCCCAATAATACGGGAACTAATACTCTCTGACATGGACAACCTCGGCATAAAGCTCGACAAAGAGAGAAACAAGAACCCGAAGAAATACGGCTGGATAGTAAGCGCCGACGACTCAAAGGTCAAAGTGCTTGTAATACCGACAAACGAGGAGCTAGTAATCGCTAGGGAGACTCTGAAGAGAACTAAGTAATTTTTCTGCGATAAAGCTTATCACCTATTTTCTAACTAATACCTCTGAAAAGGGAAGGTGAATATATGAAGATATGCATATTTGAAGACGAGAAAGCAAGAGACTTTTTCCCCATAACAATGACGCGTGCAACCTACGAGCTACGCACAGGCAAAACCACAATACTTGAGAAACTCGTAGACGCATTCGGCAAGCACGCCCAAATCTGCCTGCACACCCGCGACTACCTAAAAGAAGTAGTAAAGGAGAGACACCCGGATTATCTAGTAAACGAACTAGGAGCAGACGACGACGTGCTTTTCCTCAATGGACGCTGGATGTACAGGGGCGAAAAGGTGGATTTGGCAGACGAGTATGTAGGTATGGCGGGCGACGAGGTAGTACTGATAAACGTAAAAAAAGAGACCCTCAAGAAGCTTAAAGGCGAAACCATAGACGAAACAATCAAGAAGCTCAAGGAGGAGCTTGGCAGCGACAAGGTCGAAGCTAAGCTTGCACACTGGCCCTGGGACCTGGTATTCGAAAACCCGGAAATGATAAAATATGATTTTCAGAGGCTCGGAAAGAGGGGAATACACGGCAAAGTCTATGGCAACCTAGAGATAGTAGGAGACAAAGACCTCGTCTACATAGCGCCAGGCGCCAAGATATACCCTAACGTAGTGATTGACGTAGAGAACGGGCCCGTAATGATACATGAAGGAGCTAAAGTATACTCCTTCAGTTTCATAGAGGGGCCGAGCAGCATAGGCGAAAAAACCTACGTAATGATGGGCGCAAAAATAAGGGAAGGCGTAACCGCCGGACCCGTAGTCAGAATGGGAGGAGAAGTAGAGGAATCGATAGTTCATGGCTACAGCAACAAGTACCATGACGGCTTCCTAGGACATGCATACGTGGGCGAATGGGTCAACCTAGGAGCCCTCACAACAAACAGCGACCTAAAGAACGACTACAGCGAAGTAGTAGTCTACATAAACGGCAAACCAGTGAAATCTGGCTCAATAAAGGTAGGAAGCATAGTAGGAGACCACACTAAAACAAGCATAGGTACTCTACTAAACACGGGCACCGTGATAGGCGTAATGTGCAATGTGCTCTCCACAGACCTCTCGCCCAAGTACATACCATCATTCACCTGGTATCACAACGGCAAGCTGAGCAAAGGCGCAGGACTAAGACGGATGCTCAAAACCGCTGAAACAGCGATGGGCAGGAGAAACAAGAAGCTGACTGAGGCCCAGAGAAAACTATTCCACTACCTGTACGAAATGACCAGAGAGGAAAGAGAATATTATATTGAGCTGTTCTACAAAAAATACCGTAGAGAATAAAGATTTTATTATACATCTCGCCTAGCTACATGGTGCGGGAGAAATGGTAACAGCGGAGGAAGTTGAGAAGAAGATAAAGGAAGTAATAGCGCGTATCTACGGAGTAGACCTCGAGAAAATAACGCCCGAAACAAGGTTCGTGGAAGACCTAGGCGCCGACTCAATGACGACAATCGAGCTAGTAGCAGAAATAGAAGACTTATTCGGCATCGAAATACCAGACGAAGACGTCGAGAAAAACCAGACAGTAGGCCAAGCAATAGAATACACGATACAGAAACTGAAAGAAGCAGGAAAACTCAGTTAAATCAGTAACTTAGCACATTTTCAATTTTCTACTTTTTCGGCTTTTCTCACTTCGTTGCACTTTTCTCGCATACAGTATTTTGTCATAAGGAGAGGGCTGGTAGTGGCTACAACCG
>JAPDKD010000124.1 GCA_029258735.1 archaeon
GAGAGACGCGTGTTATCCACAATTAAGTACTTTGACTTAATAGAGGAAGGCAATGTAGTTGCCGCTGCTGTATCAGGAGGTAAAGACAGCCTCTCCCTCCTCTACGTTCTTAAAAAATTTTCTGAAGATTTAGGCTACACGGTCTTCGGCATAGCGGTAGATGAGGGTATACAGGGATACCGCGAATATAAGCTTAAAGCATTGAAAAAAGTTGCCGAGAAAATCGGCGTGAAAATATTTGCCGCCTCCTTCTCCGAAAATTATGGGCTAACCCTAGACGAAGCCGTTAAGATAGCTATGGAGAAAGGGTTCGAATATAAGCCATGCAGCATTTGCGGCGTGTTTCGCAGATACCTCCTCAACTTGGCAGCTAAAGAACTCGGAGCAGATAAGCTAGCTACAGGACACAACTTAGACGATGAGGCTCAGGTTTTCCTTATGAACATTCTCAGAGGCGGCGTTCCAAACATAGCGAGGGAGTACCCTATCTCCAGGGGTGGGCATGAGAAGCTCGTAACTAGGATAAAACCTTTCTATTTTATTCCAGAAAAGGAAACCTTAACCTATGCTTTACTTAGAGGTTTAGACACGCCGTTTGTGGAGTGCCCTTATGTCGAGTACTCGATTCGCCATGGAATTAGGCGATGGCTTAATAGTCGCGAAAGAGAACAACCAGGAATCAAGTATAAGGTTGCGGCTTCAAGCCTTCTCTACGGAGAAATTTTCAGTAAAACGTATGAATCCATGGCACTGTTACAGACATGTAAGTACTGTGGCGCTCCATCGACCTCTGAAATCTGTAGAGCTTGCGCTTTCAGAATATATTTGGGGCTGACGCCTGGCACCGTAAAGCTAAAAATACATGAGATATAATAGGCAAGCGCATAATGCTGCAGTAAACGTGGATATTATGTTTGTTGTTTCGTTTCCTAGCCATCTAAAGCCTCGGTAAAAAACCGTTGTAGTACCGCATTTGTGCAGTTTTTTGTCTGTTACTACTTTGCATCTTGGACAGTAGTATTTTGCTTGAAATAACGCCCCTACTATGCTGTCCAAAATTTCTCCTAGCCAGCTTACAAGGAAAATAATTATAGGAACTCTGCAGGCAGAGGAAGATATAAACGCCCAAGAGGGCACTGCTAATATTAGGTGTAAAGAGAGAGCCCATAAAGTTAAACTCATCAATGCAGCACCAGTTATTGACGCGAGCTCGCCTAGCACTGTTATTCCGCCTGAAGTTCCAGGCGGCACCTTTACCCAAGGCTTGACTATTAAGCGCGGCAGTGTTTTACTAAGTGAACCTATCTCGGACGCCCAGGTATCTGCGTTGCTCACAGCGAAGGAAGTTAATGCTGCCACTAAGAAAGCAGCAGAAAATTTTAGATTGCCCAGCAATGAAGAAACGAAGGAAGCAGCGAAAAAGAGCGTACCTACTCCCCCGGCTCCTAAGACCTGTCTCCAGTCCCTCCCCCTAGGATTTTCGGCTGCACCCTTCTTTGACTTCTCCGAATACTTTAACCTAGTTAAAAGTGACGAAGAAAGGTAAAACATTAAAACGTAAAGAAAACTTTGCAAACCAGCTAATCCTGAGATTATAGCAACTAATATTGAGGCAACAAGGCCGCTTTTCGAAACTAGCCTACGCTTTAAACTTATCAAGCCTACTGGCAACGATAGCGTTGCAGCAGCTATAGCACTGGATACAGCAACCTCTTCGCCTGTCAATGCCATCACTCGCTAAACTACTGAAAAATGGAGAAAAATCTATGTAAAAAACTTATCGAAAAGCTGAGAAGCTTAAATTAATCCTACATAACTCCCCCTAGTCTTTTTAGCCACTTTGATTAAGAGCTCTGTCCCCGAAATTAAGGGCGCGGACTCGTAGACAGGTTCCCTATGCTTAGTATTAATTATTACTGTTTCAATCTTAGCCTTGGCTATCAAATCCGTCACATAGAGAACGCTTTGCACTGCGGGGTCTATGCTGTATTCTCGAGATCTGAATGACTTTTCAAGAGGCACGTTCACGTTGCCGTCGCTTATAACTACAAGTATTGGCTCGTATCCTCTACGCCGCTCTCTAAGAGCTAAGAGATAGCCCCTAAACATGCCGCTGGCCAGCGGGGTGAAGTCGTTTAATCCAACCTTTTTTAGCTTGCTTAGCAACAGGTTAAAGTTCGTGGTTGGCTGCTGCACAACAACTGAGCCAAAACCCTTACAGACAATTAGCGAAATTCTATCCCTATGCCGGCGAGACTCCTTCTCTATCCCCTTTATTGCCGTATAGATGCCTCTAAGAGAGTACATCATCGAAGCACTTGAATCCAAAACTATAATCATAGAAGTTCGCGCTCTCCGATCTCTACGAGCCTCAACGAGGTCCTCCCACACAGGTTTCAGCTTCTTTCTACGAAGCACAGCACGGCGAATAGACGATATTAACAAAGGCTTAAAATACTTTTTATGCGGTATAAGGTAGCCTGTTACAGCACCTTTTTCTCCTCCCTTCCTTCTCCCTCTCATCTTAGCGACTTTTCTGGAAAGTTTAAACGCGAAACTAACTATATCGCTTTGCCTTATTTCTCCGCCAAGTATCTTAAGACCCCTACTCAGCGACAACATTCCAGCCTTCTTGGCGGGCTCTAAACTGAAATTCGCAAAAACTCCCTTTCTACTGAAAAAGAAGGCATTACCCCCAACATATATGGCATTTTTATGTAAAAATGCGTCTATGAGAAGGCTTAATAATAACGCCAACAAGCCAAGTTTTACATCAATGAGAAGAAGAACTATCAACGAGAATAAAAACGCGGCAATTGAAATTAATGTCCTCTTCTTAGATATTTCCCTAAACTGACCAGCGAAAAAAGGAAACCTTCTGAACCTTCTTCTCGCCTTCTCTTTTTCCCCTCTTAGTAAGAGTCTTTGCAACGCTACCAGCGATACCAGGCGGGGGAACCTTTTTCAACGCCCCTACAATTTCCTCCCTCGAGGGAGGAGGCCTTAAACCGCTGGCACGCGTCCTATGAGCCAACGCAAAGACCAACCCTTCAACGGCGTCATTAATGCTTATTTCCAGCCTGCCGTCAAGCGCCGCGAGAGCTCTAGCAACCTTTATTGCCACTATATCAGGTCTATAACCATCAACCTCTAGGTTCACGCACGTCCTTGTAACCGAAAGTACCACGTTCTCGGGGATTTTGACCTTTTTTAGCACCTTCTTCGCAATAACTATTCTTTTAATAATCTCCTCTTGCTCGCTCCTCCACTTCTCGTAATAGCCTTCAGGATCGTTTTCAAATTCAAGGTTTCTCTTAACAATTTCCGCCCTCAGCTCCGGGTTATCTATAGTCTTAACATTCACGCCTATCCCAAAGCGATCAAGCAGTTGAGGCCTCAGTTCGCCCTCCTCTGGGTTCATAGTGCCTATCAGTATGACCTTAGAAGGATGTCGAAACCTTACACCCTCTCTCTCTACAACATGCCAGCCTGAAGCAACAGCGTCCAATATCGAGTCTACTATGTGGTCCGGAAGAAGATTAACCTCGTCAATATACAGTATTTGCCGATTGGCCCTTCCCAAGAGTCCAGGCTCAAAAACTGGCTTCCCCTCCTTCAAAGTCCTCTCTAAGTTTATCGTGCCCAAAACCATGTCCTCCGTCGCACCTATGGGCAAAGTAACTACCTTCATCTTCATTCTCTTAACGGGAAGGTTCTCCCCCTTTTCATATCTCGCTCTGCAGGAATCACACATAGACCCCGGATCACGAGGATCACAGTTAAACGGGCAGTCCGCTACAACCTCTATTTTGGGAAGCAACTCAGCGAAAGCTCTAACAACGCTCGACTTTCCCGTGCCCTTTGGACCAAATATTAACAAGCCGCCTATAGTAGGGTCAACTGCTAAAACCATCAAAGCCTTCTTAAGCTCATCTAAACCCACGAAAGCTGCAAACGGAAGTACTCTCATTCCTTACATCCTTATAATCATTATCCTAATTCATAAGTGTACCTTGGTAGTTATTATTTTTTCTAAAAAACTTCCGCGACACATTTTACTTAGATCTAAACGTCATTCTATACAATGCGATTAAAAGAAATGTTGAATAAAGGCGAGCTTTTAGCAGAAAAATCTTCGTGGCATTCTCTCGTATTGCCCAACTGGGAAAAAAGTATTGTAAATCTCGCTGCATCTATATATTCTTCTTTTGGCGCAAAGGTAGAAGCTGAGCCTCTGAAGTACATGAATAATTCATTTTTCGCCGACTATTCAAGAATAATTTTACTGATTATAGATGCTCTAGGTTATTATCAATTGATAAACTATGGAAAAAAAGAATTAAAAAATCTTCTTGAAATGGGAGGCGAGCTTTTCCCTCTAACTTCTGTTGCGCCTACTTCTACTGCAACAGCTCTTTCCTCGGTATTTTCGGCACGGTATCCGGGAGAACATGGGGTTCTAGGTTATAGGCTATGGATAAAGCGTGCAGGAAGCATAATTAGAACTTTAGATATGAGTCCTGCTTCAGCAGATTGTTTAAACCTATTAGCCAGCTCTCCCTATCTTCCTAAATATTTCAGGCTGACTACTCCGTTCAGCCAGCTCGCCATAAAAGGCTTAAAAGTCTATTCTATACTACCATCTCATGTTACGTCTCACATTTTCTCTAAGCTAACATGTAAAGGAGCGAAGACTCTAAGCTATTATACAATCGGGGGCTTCGCAGAAAATATCATACAAAAATTAAAGAAAGATGAAGACTTCGTTATTTTGGGCTATATTGATGTTTTAGATAAAGACTTGCATGTATTCTCTCCAGACTCTCTAGCATACAAAATGGACTTAGAAATGATTTTGAAAACGTTAAAGAATATCGCAGACCTTGCAAAGAAAGTCGGCGATACAATTTTAGTCGTTATTGCCGACCATGGAGGCATTAAAGTTTCCGCTCAAAACGTAGTTAGGCTCGATAAGATGCGGAGAATAGTAAGAAGGCTAAAAATTCCGCCCTGGGGCGAATCTAGATTTGCATATATAAAAGGAGAAAGCTCGCTTAAAGAAGAATTTAACAAGCTAGGCTTTAGAGTATTAACGGCAGATACTGCTAGAAAAATGAAAATCTTTGGACCAACTTTAAGATACCCCGAACGCATAGGCGATTTCATCGTTATACCCGAAGATTCAAGGTGTATTATATATCCATATAGGACGAAAGAGTTAGATTTCGAATTAAAGGGTCACCATGGTGGACTACTAAAGGAAGAAGTTATAGTACCGTTAATCCTTTTTTCTTAAACTAATACTTTTGCTACTATATTTCGAATTCTATTTTTTCGTAGCCGGAGATTCGCTCGCCTTCTTCTACGCGGATTACTACTATGTGGTCGTTAATTATCTGGCTTGTGCCTGATGCTTGTACCGTGGTTACTTGGAAGTTGCGGGGGAAGTACCAGTAGGCTGTGTAGGGATATTCCGATCTTTCGGCCGAGTATATGTTTTCATAGTAGTTTAGTCCTTTTCTCGGCTTTCCTTTGAAGTATATAAAGAAGGCGAGGAAGGGCTCTTCCAGTGTGCCTTTGAATCCTAGGTCTATGCCCGTGACTTTCGGCCTTACTTTTTCTCCGTTTATTACTACTTCTTCTTGGTCGAGTATTTCCTGCATGTTTGCAGATATCTCTTCGAGCTCGTTTTCTAGGTCTTCTACGTTTTCGGCGAGTTCAGCGTAGTACTGATCGGGGTCGTAGTATTCGTATATTATGGTTTGGAATATTTCTAGCCTTTTGGTTACTGTGAATATTCCTAAGGCGTACAGGGGCTCTACGCTCATCATTACTAACACTTGCTAATATACTGCTATGAGCCAGTAAAAATATTATCTTCAATAAAAGTGCGAGTCTTTCTTTCTGATACTTTTAGCTAGCTGCTTAGGGCTTAAGGAGGCTGACCTCGGCGTTTAAAGCGCAATGCAGACACCAATAGCCGAAGACGGCCCCAAGCTAGCAACCAAAACCCTAAAAATATTTCTAACGCTATCGCTGCCGATAGCCAAGCAATAGAGATCTTCTTCCGCCTCATTAAGGAGCTGATGCCTCATTGCAGGCTGCGTAGCCTCGGGGGCCGCTTGCTCCTTTTCTGGGCTATGCTGTTGCTTCTCGCTGTCTTGCTTGGCGGCTTGCCCACGCTTAGGCACTGCCTTAGGCAGCTGCTTAGGCAGCCCGCGGGTGTGGCGGCTCTCCGCCTCGCGGCCGCTGCTTGGCCAGCTTAGCGGAGGGAAGTCTTCTCCTTTTTCGTTTCCGCCATATTTTTCTGTAAAATCAATGTTATTCCGAAATTATTCAAGCATTAGAAAGCCTTAGGCTCCCAGCCGCAGAGCCGAGTGCAAACGCGCCGAAAAGCAGAGAAAGATTTGCACTTTTATTGTTATCTTTATATAATGTTAATATATTTTTTCGACGAAATTATCTTGGTGCCTTTTTTGATTAAAACTGCTGTTGTTCTTGCGGGGGGTCGAGGGACTCGTTTAAGGCCTCTTACCTATGTGGTTCCTAAGCCCCTTGTTCCTGTCGGAAATATTCCTCTTTTAGCGCACATTATAAGGCTTCTTTCCTTACATGGCGTTGAGAAGGTTATTGTTGTAGTCAACTATCTGGGCGAAGGAATTGTAGACTATGTTTCTTCTCGAAAATGGGGGGCTTCAGTCGAAATATGTGACGAAAAGCCTGCTGATACAGCTGATGCTGTGAGGAAATGCTGCGAGATGATCCCCTCAGACGAGGATTTTTTCGTCGTTATGGGAGATGTTCTAACAAACATAGATCTAACCGGCCTCGCGAAGTTTCACCTCGAGAGAGAAGCAGACGCTACAATTTCCCTAAAAACCGTTGATAACCCTCTAGAATACGGGCTTGTATTGCTTGATAAGGACGATAAGATTGAGCTTTTTCTGGAAAAACCGCTGAGCTTAGAGATTTATTTGATGACGCTGGCCTATTATAGGAGAAAAACTCGGAGCCACTACGCAAATTACGTTAACACAGGCTTCTACGTGCTTAGTCCCCGCGTTCTTCGTATCCTTAAGGAAGAGCCATACCTTATGGATTTTGGCAGACATGTTTTTCCTTATCTCTTAGAAAACGGCTACAGAGTTTTCGGGTGGGATATGGGCCCTTCGTATTGGCGGGACCTCGGCAGACCAAAAATGTATCTGGAAGCTAACAGGGATCTTTTAGAGAGGCAGGTGGAGCCTCTCCAACCTAGAGGGGAACTTAAGGATCCCGCTGGTATATGGGTGGCTGGAGAACTCGAACTAGAGCCAGAAGCAATTATAATACCGCCTGTTGCCATAGGCTCTAACGTGAGAGTGGGCAGTAAAGCCGTTGTGGGTCCATATGTTTCTATTGGCGATAATTGCATTATAAGTCCGGAGGCCAGGATACGTAACAGCGTAATATGGAGTGACGTTAAAGTTGGGCCTAAAACTATTATAGATGGAAGCATCGTAGCTTCCGACGTCGTTGTTGGCGCTGGTGCGAGGCTAGGTCCCGACACAGTAATAGGTCACGGCTCAGTAATAAAAGATGGTACTACCTTAACTAGTAAGGTAGTACCGCCTACCAAAGCCCTTTTACGTAGGAACGTGGAGGTTATTGCATGATGTCGGTTAATTTGCTTGGAGATGGAAGAATAGGGGGCGGAGTGAATCGAGAGCTTACTCCCGAGGTTTCCTCCGAGCTTGGCTCGGCTCTTGGAACCATGCTTGGAGAAAGAGTCTTAGTTGTTGCTGCTAGAGATTATTATCCTCCTTCGCGCATGCTTAAGCGCGCATTTTCTGCTGGTTTGATGTCTACTGGGGTGACTGTAGTTGATTTTCATGCTGCAACTTTTCCCGAACTCGCTTTTGCAGTAAAGAAATTTGGCGCGAAAGCTGGGGTTCACTTCGCTGTCTCGCCGTTTCACAGCGACCACGTAAATATAAGACTTTTAGATTACTTGGGTATAGAGTTTTCTCAAGATCGTTTGAATCAGCTTCTTCGCCTCTTCGATAATAAGCACTTTGTGAGGACGCTTCCAGAACGCATAGGCTGGGTTACCTATGCAGAATACATTCACGAAATATATGTGGCTTCCGTGACATCATACGTGGACTCTGAAGTCATTGCGCATCAAAGGCCTAGAATCGCTGTAGACGTTAATTTCGGCCCAGCAGCAGAAGTTTTACCGGACATGTTTTCCGAACTTAGTATTGATTCTATTACCCTTAATGCACATAAGCCTCCTGCAAGACACGGGATAAGACATATACCATCTTACGAGTCCCTTATCAGCCTTGGCGAGCTTGTTAAAGCAGCTAGTGCAGAATTTGGCGCTGCGCTGTCAATTGACGCCGGTAGAATAATATTTATAGACGATAAGGGTCGCATAATCGATACTGATAAGCTAGCTGCTCTTTTAGTTTCATCGGTAAGTCGCGGCTCGACAGTCGTAACAACATTAACGACCTCTAAGCTAATCGATAAAATTGCTCAGTCCATTAAGTTAAAAATAGTAAGGGTTAGAGGGCTTCCAGGAGACCTTTCACGCCAGATAAGAAGGAACCGCGGCGTGCTCGGCGTGTCAGATGAGGGCGAAATCATCTATCCTACATTTTCTCTTTCACCCGATGGGCTTCTATCACTAAGCAAAATGCTTGAATGCGTCGCAAAGGAAGAACGCCCAGTTTCATCTCTTATTAACTCGCTGCCAGAGATATCTGTCCATAAGGAGGAAATATCATATCCAGAAAGGTATAATGCTACTTATGTTCTAGATTACCTTTATTCGCAATTCGCTGAGAACTCTGTGCATGCAATTAGCTCTGTGAAAATAATACATAAAAACACGATAGTAAAAGTTGAGCCTGTAAAGGATACTAAAAAGCTTAGACTAAGCGTGGAAATGCCCTCGAGAAAAGACGTTGAAGCATTAAGGGAAATAAGAGACGAAATAAGCAACCTCCTAAGCGGGAAGAAGAAATAGAACTACACTAAATTTCAGAATTTGAAATATCATCGAGAAGCTCTTCGGGCAGAGGCTCCTTCAGCGCTTTAAATATTTGGGCAATGAAGTAAGGGTCGGGTGCAGCTCCTTCAAATTCCAGAGCATCCTCACCGTCGACCTTTATTACGTTTTTAGGTACAGCATATACGCTATACTGGTTTGCCAGCTCCTCAAATTCTAAGGCTTCTATCATATCTCCAGTTATTAGCGGATTAACCATAGCTAGCTTATGCGCCGTCCTCACAGCTAAGGGGCAGTAAGGGCAGGTCGGAGTTACGAAAACCATTATCCTTACACGCTTCTTTATTTTTTCAGCAACTATCTTCGCTAGCTTCCCGCTAAGCGAGGGCCTACCCATTGAAACATCTATTATGTCTTCGATAAGTGCCCCAAACTCGTAGCCTGCCGGTATTCCGAAGAACCTAACATTGTATTCTTTCTCGCCATGAACTAAAAGAGCCGGAAACATGTCCACGTTAAACTTATCTGCTAAAGAGCTTTCTTCTACATGTATTTCGTAGGATATTTTATCCGAAAGGCTGGATAAAATTTCAACTATCTTCTCCGTGTCTTCGCAGAATCTGCACTCACCGCTAGGCCTGAAGAAACGTAAAACGACGTTTCCTCCGAGGTTTCTAAACATTTTTCTTACTTCTTCCAAAGTTTCTCTATCAATTTGAATTACCATAGAACTTCCCTCTTACACCAAGCAATTCTTTAATATGTTTATTTCTTAGATAGGACGGTAACTCCATCTTCCCTTCCAACAATCACTAGATCAACGTATTCTGCAGGAAATATCCCGTTTTCGACAACTCCTGGTATAGTGTTTATTTCTCTCTCTAGCTTTGAGGGATCAGCCTCTATCTTGACCGTCAGGTCGACTATTAGATTTCCATTGTCTGTGATCACAGGACCATATTTTCCCTTACTGCTCATGCGAACGCTGGGTGCGCCATATTTTTCCAGTTTTTTAAGTACGTAGCCTAGGGCGAATGGTAGGACCTCTACGGGTACGGGGAAATCGTACAAGTTACTGCTGAGCTTAGTTTTATCTACTATCACTATGAACTTCTTTGCAGCGTAGTCTACGACTTTTTCTCTCGCCATGGCTGCGCCGCCGCCCTTAATTAGGTTTAATCCTTCATCGATAATGTCGGCTCCGTCCACCGCCAAGTCGACTTCGGGATATTCTTGAAGTGATACAATCTTTAAACCATGCTGCCTGGCAATGATCTCAGTTCCTAGGGACGATGGAATGACGGCTACGTCCAGACCGTTTCTTGCCTTTTTAGCCAGTTTTTCTAGAAATATTTCAGCGGTAGAGCCCGAGCCTAGCCCTATTATCATGCCGTCTTTCACGTATTCCAGAGCTTTCACTGCTGCATTCAGCTTCATTTGGCGGCGATTCATGATACAGCCCCAAAACTAAAGCAACAACTTTCCTAGTAATTCGGGTTCCACTGGAAAAGTGTAGTGAACCTTTTGGAATTGTTTGCGAAACTCTATTACATCCTTTCTAACCTTTGCTGGCTCTTCTTCCTTTAGGAGGACACGGGCCATGAAGCGGGCGATTTCCCTCATTTCTTCCTCTTTCATTCCTATTCTAGTAACTTCTTGAACGCCTATCCTGAGGCCTGAGGGATTCTTTATCATGTCCGGAGTGTCCCACGGCAACATGTTCTTGTTAAGTATTATATTTGCCTGCTCAAGCTTCTCCGCGGCTGGAGAGCCTCCACCTAGACCGCTTACGTCGACAGCGACTTGATGCGTCTCCGTGAAGCCCTTATGCTCACCGAGCACCTTAAAGCCCTCTTCATATAGCGCCTCCGCTAAGGCCTTTGCATTCTTCACAACCTGTCTCGCATATTCTTCTCCGAAATGCATCATCTCTATTGCTGTAACGGCTGTGGCGGCGAGACGGTGAAGGTGATGGTTGCTAACAAAGACGGGAAAAACGACCTTTTTTATCTTCTTGTAGATTTCTACGGCTTCCTTTCCATCTTCAGCCTCGTAAACTTCAAAATCTTTTAGCATTATTTTTAAGAGTTCTCTCATGACCATGTCATCATCAACAACTAAGATTTTCATTACACTCACCGTATATACTGTTGAAGGAATTCTTTATAAATCTTTGTAATTGTTTATCCACCTGAGATGACTCGGAGAACCTTAACTTCACCTTCGGTGGCGACCTCATTTATCGGTATCGGTTTTTCTTTTACTATGACTACGGTTTCGGGATTAATACCCAAATCTTCGAGGATTTCCGAATACTTCTTCCCCTCCTCAACTTCCACTTCTTTTTCCTTAAATTCGAATCCACCCAAAAAAGTGAATTTTATCTTAATCTTCTTCTGGTAAGATTTCTTTTGCGACATCATGAATATCTTTCTCCTCCTTTTGAACTTTCAGATCATTGACATTTTTTAACAAGAGTTTCTCGTCCTTTGACATCTCCTTCTTCAATCCCTTCCTTCTGAACAGTCTCCAGTTAAACCGCCTCATAGCAGATATATTTCTGCAGAAAACCTATATTAATCTTCTCATTCTTTCGGAAGAAATTTAAAGATAATTTTTATTTAAATAATTTTAATAAATCCGCTCTACGTTGCTTTAGAACTATTTCTCTTAGCTTGCGCTTTAGCAAGCTAATCTCTCCCTTTTTCGCAATCGTTGGGACGACTTTATCGATATCGACCTTCGTGATCTCAGATATATCCTGCAGGGTTTCCTCTACGTTTTCAACCTTATCCATTTTGTTTGCGGCTATCACAACCTCTATACCTACATCTTTGAGAAAATCTACCATCTCCACATCTATGGGGATGAACCCTCTACTATCCCATCTCCTGACAATCTCAAGAAAAGATTTCGAATCTATTACATGGACGGATGCGAAGATTCGTTTGGCGTTATCCTCGATATACCTAACTATAAAATCCTTTACCCGTTCGTTAAAATCCCTACTTACACCTTTAATGTATCCAAAACCGGGTAGGTCTGTTGCAAGAAAATCCTTATACTGATAGTAGTT
>JAPDKD010000018.1 GCA_029258735.1 archaeon
AGACTTCCTAATAACGAACGTGCCAGAAAAAATCATGCCACTTATAGACGAATCTCTCGCAAAAAGACGGTCACGCCTACTAGCGCTGATCTAAGAATCCGTACAATCTATCACAAACTATTATTTTTTAGTTAACGCATTATAAGTCTTAGCATTCTTTGAAACTTAATGATAAATAAACAAGGCTAAGTATGAATGAATGGTTTCAACGATGACTATTGATGACCTCAAGCGCTTATGGCTAGCTACGATGTTCCTTTACATGGCTTCAGGCTTTACCTTTCCCATATTCCCCCTATACATGGCATATAGAGGTTTAAGCCCCTTTGAAGTAGGCATGGCCGCTTCAGTTGCCACACTGGTCTCCATAATGCCAGTCGCAGTTATAGGACGCGTATCCGACGTAGTAAACAGAGAAAAACTTCAGGGGGCGCTAGGAGTCACTTTAGCAGCGCTCATACTAGTATATATTCACGCGAATTCATTTTCGCAGTTCTTAGTTCTACACCCAGCCTACGTCACAATAGTATACGCGTACATGACTCTTTCAGGAGCAATAGCGATGGACTACATAGTAACGCGGCGAGGCACCAGCTTCGGCCGATTCCGAACTTCTGGAGCAATAGGCTGGATATTCGGCACACTCCTAGGAGGATGGACGGTAGACAACCTCGGCTTTACCTACGTCTTCATGCTCTCATCAGCATTTTTCATCATCTCAGCGTCACTATTCGGCTTAGGAGGGCTAAAAGGCAAAACAAAAAGAAAGAATAGAGAGAAAAGCATAGCCTACCACATGAAAGCGTTTAGAAAAGTCTTGTTCAACAAAGCCGCGTACATACTCTATGCTTCAGTTTTCATAGCGTGGCTAACAACTCCCGCATACTACACCTTCCTCCCGCTATACATGACGAAAGAACTTGACACATCAAGATTCCTCAGCTCAATAGCCTTCACCGTTACGCCCTTCGCAGAGGTCCCAGCAATGATATACTTCGGCTCCCTATCCGACAAAATAGGAAGAAAGAAAGTAATAGCCCTCTGCCTCGCCGCCTACCCAATAAGATACATCCTAACAGTCACCGCTGGGTCAGCTGGCGAACCTTGGCTAGTCGTAGCAGCGCAGCTCCTCCACGGTCTCACCTTCGGTGGTCTCTATGTGGTAAGCGTAGCCTACCTATCCGAAGCCGTAGACCCAGACCTTAAAGGTCTCGCACTAAGCCTATACACAATATTCTCAAACATTGGCAGCTTCATCGGAAACTACACGCTAGGATACATAGTCGACAGCTACGGCTTCACCCTAATGTACTATACGGCAGCGCTAATATCATCGCTCTCAATCCCAGCTCTCGCCATACTTTCTAAGAAGCATTAAAGGAAGGAGCCTTCTCAGAGCTAATTAATATAATATCTCTTTTCCAAAAATATTTAGTATGAAGCTAAGTTACAAATGGGCTATAGCCATTATCTTCTTCATTTTCCTCACATTCCACCAAGCCGACAGGTTCATAATATCCGCTATAACCCCGCAGCTACTGGACGAATTCAAGGTCAGCTACAGCGCGATGGGCTTTCTATTCTCAGCCACAGTACTAGTAGCAGTAGTACTATACCCAGTCTGGGGCTTCCTATATGACAAGTACTCCCGCCGCCTCCTCGTCTCCCTCGCAGCCATAATATGGGGGCTAACAACGTGGCTAAACGCCCTATCACGCAGCTTCCAGCAGTTCTTCGCTACGAGGCTAGCTACGGGAATAGACGATGCTGCACCCCCAGGAATCTACAGCCTAATCGCAGACTACTTCGAGCCAACCAGCAGGGGCAAAGCAATGGGACTTGTAAATGCGTCCGGCCCACTAGGAGCAATAATAGGCTCAATCCTATCCCTCACAATAGTAAGTGCTGGCATGAACTGGCGCAACGCATTCTACATAACCGGTACAATAGGAATACTGCTCGGCGTCACAACGTACCTAGCCGTTAAAGACATACCGAGAGGCAGCTCAGAGCCGGAACTTGAAGGCAAGCTAACCACAGACATATACAAAGCAACGCTCAAAGAACTACCAGCACTCCTCAAAAACAAGTCACTAATATTGCTCTACCTCCAGGGTTTCTTCGGGGTATTCCCGTGGAACGCTATAACCTTCTGGATAATAACCTACATGGAGGTAGAGAGAGGCATACCACCCGAAGAAGTCATGGTTATAATGGTGCTTTGGCTTGTAGCGATGGTTGCAGGCAACATAGTCTCAGGCTACCTAGGAGACCTACTATTCAAAAAGACGAAGAGAGGCAGGGCAATACTGGGTGGAGTAGTGGTGTTCCTGTCAGCACTGCTCATATACCTAACCATGAGCGCAAAAACACACGAAGAATTCCTCATCTACGGGTTACTCACAGCCTTCGAAATCCCAATGGCAGGCCCAAACGTCTCAGCAGCAATAACAGACGTAACAGAGCCCGAACTCAGAAGCAGCGCATCGGCACTACAAAGATTCTTCGAAAACGTAGGAAGCGCAGTGTCACCCGCAATAGTCGGAATAATGGCCGAAAAAGCCACGCTGGGCGAAGCTATAACTCTAATAAGCGTATCTACATGGATACTCTGCGGAATCTTCTTCACAATCCTAACAATAATAATTCCAAAGGACATAGAAAGACTTAGAAAGCTAATGAGAGAAAGGGCTGGAGAATTAGAGAAGAAGCCGCTAAAAACGTGAGTAAAAATCGAGACATTTTCAATTAACAATTTCGTGCATTTTTCTAGAAATTTTCATATTATTTAGCGAAGCTTTACGTTCGTAAAATTATACACTAGGTATACGATAATATTTATTTATCTCATTTAGTCCGAAGTTTCTTTGGATTTTTGCTTCTGCCTCGTTTTATGTAAGCCCAAACTGAAACTAATGACGTTACCAGAACTATAATAAGATAAAAGCTAGGAGGTGAGTATACAATTACTACTTCAGGTTTCTCTATGTTAAGGATTATGTCGCCGAGCTTAAAGCCTAGATATTGCAAGTGTGCGAAGTACTTGCCTTTAGGGATTCTAAAATAAGCTATGAAACCGTCAATATCGCTGGTTAACGTGTAGTTTAACAGTTTAATTGTAACAAAAGGCGACGGTACGCCTAAAAAGTCCCTGCAAACAAGCGTGACATTCTGCACGTCAAAAACAACCTGGACGACTCCGGGCTTAGCAACCTTAAAGCTAGCCGATACAGCTTTGCATGGCAGAAATCCATCTTCTTCCATCCTTCTTTTAGTAAAAATAGAGCCCACGTAACCCCTTACCACATTAAGCCTGCAAAGCGAGGAGCCTATATTCCAAGTCCCCCTATAAAGCCAGTACCTCGATTTTTCCTCGCTAGAGTTTACCCTTATCACGGTGTTAACATGGGAAATATTGAATATAGCGTCAACCTCTCGACCATCTTCTCCCAGAACTTTAAAGGATATTAAATATTGAGTCCTCCACTCAGCAACTACTTTGAGGCTCGAGTTTGTTCTAAGCCGTAGCGGATAAGTCTCTACCTCTCTATTGTTTACGAGCCAACGCCAAAACACCCTCCTTGTCCCATTACTCTGATCTACAATCTTCTCTGCAACTGTTAAATTAATCAAGCTCCCTTCCTCGTACCACCCACTCCCCGGAGAAACAGAACCATAAGCCGTAACTATCTCAACATAGTATTCCCTAACCCATATTGCCTCCAGCCTCAAAGGCGAATCTACAGTTATCTCGAATTCGGCGCCAGAAAAGTTTAAAGTGCCCCTCCAACCCTTCACAACATACCGAGTATCGTTGCCCAAGTCCAAGACTGGCTCTTTCACTCCAACTGTTAACTTTTCACTTAAATTATACCATCCAGACGCGTTTACGGGAGACGAGAAAGAAGACCTTATCTCTACCCAGAATTGTATCTGCCACACTGCTTTCAAGAACAGAGGCTTATCAACTACAAGAGTTATCTGCGGCGACGAAGAGTTAACCGCTCCAACCCATCTTAAGAAAACTGCTCGCGTCTCATTATCGAGGTACACAAGTGTGTCCTCTAATTCTATTTTCAGCTCTGTGCCTTCATCATACCATCCTGAACTTACGCTCGCATTAGCGTACGCCGTCGAAATATTAACTAAATACTGTATTTTCCATAATGCTTTGATCGTGGTGTCTCTGTAAATCTTAATAGAAATCTCTGCATCCCTGCTCTTTACGTCGCCAGTCCATCCTCTAAACACTGCCCTAATGCCTTTGCTAAGTTCGACTATAGGTTGATCGAGTTTCACTGTAGCTAAAGCTCCCTCTAGATACCATCCACCACCCGATACATTGTCATACTCTGACACTATAGTAAGCTTGTAATACAGAAGCATTCGGTATGGTATGGACGAGGGAAGTGATATTGTCCTCTTGCTGGGGGGCACGAAGGAGCCCGTAGCAAGCCACGCATAAACCTTGGCGAGCGCGTAGGCGTCAAGCGTTGAGGGACGCAGCTCCATCTTCGGGTAAGAGTATACTGGGTACATTATCTCAGGCCCGTTTATCGTCGAGCTTGAGGAGGCGTGGTTAAGTCCCAGCGCGTGGCCGATTTCGTGCAGCGCAATGTTGAACACGTCTACCGGGGACAGCTTCCCATCAGTGGTATACACGTATAGAATTATTTTGACGGAAACTATTCGCCCATAAATGTAGGCTACGATTGCCTCGCCTATTTCTCCTCCAGGCTGAGCAGCAGTTTGGGAAAATTCAACGGTAATATCATATCCCGGCTGGCTCGCCGAGCTCACGGTAACATAAAAGCTGAATTTAGAGAGATAAGGGTACCCGTAGCTGTTGCCAAAAGACTCGAGAGATCGGTCCCAAGCCTTAAACGCCTTAACGACAGAATCCACATAAGACCTTGAAAGCCACGAAGGCTTAACAACGAGCACTTTCAAGTTAACGTCTGCCCAGGCGACGCCCAGAACGTCTATGGAGGGGTCGTCGCTAAAGGAGGCATGGTAGGAGGAGAGCCTCAAAACTAGAGTACGCGGGGTTAGGGACGGAACAAAAGACGTCAGAAGAATAAACGCTAGTAAGAAAGCAATCTTCCTAGAAATCATTGCAGGTATTATCGCCTGCATCGCTCGCCGCCTGGTACTTTATACTTGACGTGCTGGATGCTTATTCTTTCTTAAATTGCGTTGCAAACTGGACTATTAAGCCTGCGATGAAGAGGAAAAGAAAAAGAAGAGTCGAAGCGGCTTGGAAAGTTATTGCGACAATGTTTGAGAGATTTAGGGTAAGCCCCTTTGTAACGGCAAAGTAGCCTATCACAGTCAGCACAGAGCCCAGAAAAGCCGTAAGCACCACAATAACTATAGGGCGCAGAAATAGCGCCAACGCGCCTACTATAGCAGCAATTAAAATAGCTATGAAAAGGTTATAGCTAGATGACAAGCCAAGAAGCCTAGTAACATATCCCGCAACCACAAAACCCGCCGCAAACCCCGCGAGAAAAATCACGACCCGCTCCACCAATATTGCTATAAAAACCCCTACTACTCCCCCGCCGAAAACCAGTATAGCTAGAAGTATAGTGGGGTTAAGGCTAACTCCACTGAAGAAGGGCTGCAGAGAAGCTCCAGCAATAGCGCCCACAACGAATCCCACAACCACCAGCAGCGTTTCATAGATCTTTTTTCCAAAAAACGTAAAAGCCAGCCCCAACATGCATAGCAAAATGCCAGCTAACATTGCACAATAAAAAGATAATATCCCATAAATAAGGTTAAAGTGATAAAAACAAAAATAATTAACATTAATTTTTTTATTCTTCTTTGCTGGCGGCTTGTGCAGGTATTCTCTGATGGGCGGTAGCGATTACTGTCATCTCGCTAACGTAGTTGCTGGCGCTTAGTGTAGGCTGTGCAGCGTAGTAATGGCGGGGTTCAACCTTTTTTCTAGTTATCAGCTCGTTCCTCTCTTCATCAAAGGCTGCAACTGCCAGTGGGATGACGAGTACGAGAGTTATAGCTGTTATTAGACCTCCCCAGGCTCCAAAGATGCTGGCGACTGCTCTGTCTATCTGAAATAGTAGGAGTATCGTGGTCCCCGCAAGCATTGTAATCGTAAACTTAATCAATTTCAACTCGTTTCTCATAACCTTTCACCCCGAAAACACCGGCGGCGAAACATTACATATATGGTATGTCAGCTGGATATCAAGAGCAAAGCTGGCGAGTCATTAAGCCTCGCTCAATAATGGTTTTGACATACGAAAAATTTATAAATAAGTATGTTTAACGTATGAAAAGTTCAGAGCATTTAAAGAGAAAAATTTATATAGCGCTTATGTCAGCCGCGTAGCTGACGTGAGCATTAATCGCCACTAAGCCAGTCTACTACTTCTTCGACTTGGCTCCATGGAATATAGCCTGTAAACAGCAATCCTATCTTTTTATCTCGTCCCCAGAACAGCAGCGTGGGAGTGCCTCCAATTCCAATTTTATAATAAGCGGATAACGTCAAATTGTAAATGACCTCCCTCTCCGAAAGCATGCACGCCTTAGCGCGAGCCAAAGTATCATTAGAAACATATTCAGCTGCGATGGTTACAGCTTCTTGAAGCGTCGGCGAAACCCCCTCATAATACTTAAGATAAAGCTCATCAGATATCTGGAAATAAAGGCTACCATTACTGGTCTCCGCATAGAGACATCTAGTAAGTGCGTGGGCGTCGAGAACTTCCCGATGTACTATGAAATCCACGGCCACAACTTGAAGCAAGCCAGCTTTGGCTTTCTCGACTAGATGATCGTAGCAGTCCTTGTAGAATTTCGCGCAATAGGGGCATAGATAGTCTTCGAAGATGTACAGCCTAACAGGGGCGTCTTGGCTGCCGAGGCTTGGTAAATCCTTACTCAAAACTGCTGGCAATTTCCTAAGCTCAGCCGCCTCTGCTCCAAGATAATCCTGAGCCAGTCCAACATTGTAAGCTTTAAGGAGCATGTAATAATAATTTCCTGTCTTTTCGAGGTACTGGACGCCTTCAGACAGATTATACGTGGATTCGAAAATAAGCGCGGGAGCCACATCGACTTCAACGAGCGAATCCTCAACGCTTACCTCAACGACATCCGTTATCTTAGCAAGAGCCAGCTGCTCCAGCTCGCCTTTCATATTACTTACATCGACGCTCGGCCTGCTCCAAGGACTTGAGCCAGACACAATAAAAGCTTTCGCCTCATAAGTAAATGTCGGCTCTATCCCAGCATATCTAGCTACGTTTAAAGACACCATATAATCGACGATGTGGTATCCGTCAATTTCACCCACTGTTATTTGCTCTAAACCCGAGACTTTTCCGCGGTACATGAGCGCGGGATACATTCTCAGCTTGCGGCTAAGCGAATTCGCGTCGATTACGCACGTTTCCACAGAGCTGAGGTTCAACCCCTCTCTTGCTGCAAGCTGCTTAAAAGTCTCAAAAAACTTTTCCGCCTTTTCTTTCTGCTTCTGGCTAGAATAAACATAAACAATTGAATTTTCGGAACACGTAATGCTCGAACCTTTATGAGAACCTAGGTAATAATAAGCCGCTGCTATACAGAAAATCGAGACAGCAATCAACAAAATTATCAGGACCTTCCTATCCAAGCAAACACCCTCGGCCATCTACTTAATAATTCTAATAATTCTTATTCTTAATAAAGTTCAGGCTTCCCTATACTTTTTAAAGGTGCGGCCAATGAGGCTCCAAAGCTTAGCCGCGTCGCCGGACTCGAGTACGCTGAACATGCCCGCTCTATAAGGCCAAGCAAAAATGGAGTCAACTCCCTTCGCCACTGCCAAGTCTATGCCCTTGACTATTTCTTCTTCTCTTCCTTTAGGCACCCTAAAAGCTTGCACCCAAACCTGCGTCTCTTTTCTATATTTCCTAGCAGTTTCCAATAAGTAATCTACAACTTGTCCGTACCACTTTAAGCCTTTAAAAAACAGCTTCGTAGGTATAAATTCCTCAATAACCATCCAATAAGGATCTGTACCAAGCATGTCCACCGACACAAGCTCAGCAATCCTGTCCCACTCGACTACGCCAATAAGCTTCTTATACTCGCCTGTGAGCTTTCCGACCACTCCGCCCAGCTTAGCCGCAGGCAGCAAGCACACAGCCACCTTCTTCTTAGAATCAGCCTTCTTGATGATGTCTGCTAGCTCGCCTAGGAACCCCACAATAGTCTTTTCCCTAAACTTCAAAACATCTTCGTTCATCTCAAGAGGCATCTCATAGCCGTACTCCTCTCTAAACTTAGCCCGACAGGTCTCACACCTACACGTCCATTCCTTAAGAATCCTAAAGCCGTAGCCCTCGCTCTTCTGCACGTAGAAGGAGAAGTGGGGCTCATCTAGGAAGAAGTAGTCAGCCTCTGTCTCCTTCGCTAGCTGCTCAGCACGTTCAAAGACATACTGCCTAAACTCCTCGCTGTTTATGCAGGCGGCCGGCATAACCCTGCCCTTATTCGTCACCTGCCTATGCTCGACGTGGTCTTGGAGAAAAATGCTGGGAGGCTCGCCTCCAAACACTTTCCCCCAGCCCCAAAGGTCAATGTAGACTGTGAAGCCCGCAGACTTAGCCTTCTCAACTATCTTGGGAATAGCAGCGCCCCAGAACCAGGCGTCATATTCTCCAACACCCAAGAGAACAGCGTTAACACCGTGCTCGCGCATCTCCTCAAAGTCTTGATCCACCCTGTCCGGAAACATGACGCCGTAGTATGCCACTCCAAATTCCTTTGTCATAATATGGAAATTATAGAGTGATAAGATAAATTATTGTGAGAAAACTTATATATCGGAAGTGAAAGCCGTGAAGATAAAGGTTTTATTCGCCAATTTCTGGGGGCTGCCATTCTCGGAGGAGATTAAGAAAACCTTGAACAAATTGTTCCCGGAAGTCGAATTTGAATACGAAAACCTGCGCACACCCAACGATGCGTTAAAAGCCATAAAAAGCTCAGGAATAGATGGCGTCCTGCTTTTTGTGCTGTCCTCCATACCCGGCATAGTAAGGCCGGTGCTAATGAGCGGCTTACCAACAGTAGTGATAAATGAAACGTACGGAGGTTCAGGAGAGTTCCTCCTAGAATACTCTAAAGCGTTGAAAGAGGAAAAGCCCATCGTAGCGGTATCAACCAGAAACGTGGCGGACGAAGCCCTGCTCAAAAAATACGTCGGCTATCTAGTAGCAATAGCTAGGCTGAAAGAATCCAAGATCCTACTGATAACTAGTAAGACGACAACAGCTCAAGCAACCCTAGAATTCCCACTAAGCGTAGACATGCACTCTACAATTAGAGATATACAAGCGATATTCGGAATACAGGTTGAATTAATGCCCATAAACGAGTTCAAGGAAAAATACTACGAGACAGTTAACGAGGCCAAAGCGAGCGAGCTAGCGGAAAAGTGGGTTAAAGAAGCGCCCAAAGTAGTCGAACACGGTCCAGTGGATTTCTTCACAGCTGCCAAATTATATTTGGCGCTAAAAGCCGCCATAGAAAGCACAGGCGCCGATGCGGTGGCCTTCAACTGCATACCTCTCTTCATAACTGGAGAGATAGACGCCTGGCCATGCGTGCCCTTCCTAAAGCTCCAAGAAGAAGGCATACCAGGGGTATGCGAGGGAGACCTATATTCCGCCGCCCTCATGCTGCTGATGAAGCGCTTAGCAGATAAGCCCGGCTACATAAACGACCCCGCCCTCGACGACCTAAAACAGGAAATAGTCTACTACCACTGCTACTCGCCGATAAACATGTACGGCTACAGCGACCCCCGCAGGCTCAGCTACGCCATAGTGCCGAGCCACGGCAACACTAAGAAACAATCAGTCTGGGTCGAATATCCCGTGGGCGAGAAAATAACCGTGCTAGGACTCAGCCCCGCCGAGCGCATAATGACCCTGCACGTAGCCGAGATAGTCGGCAACGAGTACGGACCCCACGTATGCGCTACCAAGGTGGTTGCCAGCGTCAAGGACACCAAGAAGCTGGCAGAGAATTGGCCTCACCGCTCGGGCTGGCATCGAGTAATCTTCCTTGGAGACCTGCGCGAAGACGTCGTCAACGTAGCAAGACTCTTAGGCTTAAAAGTGCTGGAGCCAGCTTAGGAGGTGATGTGTATGTCTGAGCTGAAGGACCAGCTCTCTAAAATCATAGAAGGCCTAAAAGGTTTCGAAGAAGGTATGGAGAAGACTAGGAAGGGTTTTGACGCGTTGCCCTTCATAATAAAGTCGTATGCAGAGAGGGACTTTGAGCTGGGAAGTGGGAAAAGTGCTGAGAAGTGGATAGAGGAGTCCAGACGCTATAGGAGCCTGCTAGAAAGTCTCCGAGCGGAGCTGGAGGAGGGCCGGAAGCCTTCTCAAGAAAAAATAGAAGAATGCCTAAGTGAGACGAGGGCGTTCATAAAAAGCCTAGAAAAACTTCGTCAATACCTTAAGAATTTGCCTTCAAAGCTAGCCAGCGTCCCCTCATACCTCCTGCCAAACCTGGATAAGAGCATAAGCAAGGCACGCAAGGCATCAGAAGAACTAGAAAAATTCATGATCGAGCTGAAAAAACTAGAAGAAACGCTAGAAAAACTTTGTTCATAATTTTAATTAATTCTAATATTTTATTTTCAGCTTCAGTTTTTCCCCTTCACGTACTTCGATAGCTTCACTGAAGGTTATCTCTAAATTATCATCGGCGACTTCGAAGGAAAGACTCGCTTTTCTTCCATCTACAGTGCAGCTTACTTCTTTAGGCTCGCCAAAGCTATTTACAATTAATCTTTTTAATTTAAGGCAGCCATGTACAACCTCAAATCTGACTTCCTGAAGGTTTCCATTCATCCTTTGCTCAGCGCTCCCCCAGCAATAGGGCAGCGTCAGAATCCACCTAAAATCGCCCTCTAGGCGGGGCTTAAACGTGAGCGAACCTGTAAAGCCGTTGTAGACAATTCCTCCTAAAGCTAGAACAACGCTCCACGATGACAGAGGACGCATGTAGTGCGTGCCCCATTCAATGTGGTTCCAGTACATCCCGGAGCTGGCGTACCTTTCGTGAATAGATTTTAATACGTTTAGCCCCTCCTTCACCATTCCCTCATAAATCATGTGCGACGCGACTGCGTATTCAACGCCCGTCCAAGGAGTATCCATCTGCATCCCCACAGCTAGCGGCAAGCCCGTGCGGTTAAGATACCGCATGTCGCCCGCGAAGGATGGACGCGGACCGCCAGGATATGCGCCGTTTATCAGGCCCTCGTCATCCTTGAAATTATATCGATAGACCGCGGAGAGAGCTTTCGAAACCTTCTTCCGATCAATAGCGTAGCCTGCGCCCGATAGAGTGAGAGCCCACTGCCCGGCAAGCTGTGCAGCCATGCATGCCCTGTCTCTGTCGCCGCTTACCGGGTCAAACCAGAGGTCAAAATATTCGCCGTTCCAAAGAGTCCTGTACAGATTCTCTCTTGCAGTTTTCAGAAGTTCCCTGACGTGTTTCGCGTACTCATTGTCGCCGAGTAGCTCCGCAGCTAAGCTTGAGGCGTGGAGGGCTGAAACCCACAGGACGCTGGTGTAAGCCGCTACGCCAAGCATGCTCCAAACGTCGAAGGATTGGAAGCCTATTGGAGTACCTGTATAACCTATTAGCTGCGCAAGGAAAGGCTTAAGCAGGTCAGGGATTTCTCGCAGAACGCCGCTTGACATGAACATTGGCTCGAAGCCTGCCGGCGTGTAGTGGTAAGGCAGCTTTAGCC
>JAPDKD010000040.1 GCA_029258735.1 archaeon
GTGTCCGGGACATCCGGACAGCCTCACACTGACACTTGCCAGCCTCATAGCTGGCGTTGTGCCTGAGCTCGACGAGTACAATAGGCCTCTCATGTTCTACGGTAAGAACATGCACGAGGAGCTCTGTCCGTACAGGCCGTTCTACGACAGAGGAATCTTCGCCAAGTTCGGCCAGAGCGAGCAAGGCTGCAGATTCAAAGTGGGCTGCAAGGGCCCAGTCGCTTGGACCGACTGCGCGTCCAGGAAGTGGAATAACGGTGTCGCCTATTGCGTAGAGGTAGGGGCGCCATGCATCGCCTGTTCCGAGCCCGACTTCCCAGACGGCGACACGGCGCCGTTCTTCGCCGAGCTGCCAGCTTTGCCCACGATCTTGGGCATCCCGGTTGAGACGTGGGGTACTGCCTTCGCCGGAGCAGCAGCTATCGGTGTCGGCGTGCACCTCGCTAAGAAGTTAGCGACCGGTAAGAGCGGGAAAGAGGGAGGTGAGTGAGCGTGCCATCGTTTAGGGTAGACCCGATAAGCAGGATCGAGGGTCACCTAAAGATCGAGTGCAAGATCGAGAGGATACCAGAGTTCAACAACGAGTACTTCGTAACGGAGTGCAAGGCACCCGTCACGATGTTCAGGGGCTTCGAGATATTCCTCAGGGGTAGGGACCCGCGAGACACAAGCATCCAAAACAATCTAGAGAGAATAAAAAGCCATGTCAACAACCTATCTCACTAAAGATCTAATCCGCATAATTGAGCACAATAAAGCCGTACATTCAGCCGACAACCTAGACGCGTTCATATACGCGGCAAAGAGAAACAAGATACTACTCCACATTCTAAGGCTAGCCAACATAAACAGCAAGTTAAGGCAGGTAGAAGAGGCCAAACTAGCGGGCATTATAAGGCTAGTAGGAGAAGTCGGCAGAAGCCTCCAAGACCTAGAGTACGCTTTCATAAAATTAATCAAGCCAGTAACTTACGCCCCCTCAGACGTTGACATACTAATAAAAATAGAAGACTACAACAGCATAGCTAAAAGACTAAGAAAAATAGGCTGCAAACCCCTACTCATAGAACCATACAACGCCATTTTCCAGAAAAACGGAATAAACATAGACATCTACGTTCACCCAAGCATAGGCGGACGGGCGATCTACCTAGACGGTAGAAAGCTTCTCGACCACGTGGGAGAAGCAGTCTTCCACGGAAACCGTATACCTGCGCTAAAACCCTACGCCGAAATAGTGCTAGTAGCCGCACACGCCGCATACAAGGAAATGTTCTACACGCTAAACGACTACTTCACCACCAAAACCTGGATAGACAAAAAATCCTTCAAACTTGCAGAAGAACTTTACATAACAGACTCCCTTAAAACATCATTAAAGCTGAACATGAGCATAAAGAAGGGCTTGACAGAAGCGCCGATCAGGCTTTCATTACATCAATGGCTAAAAATATTCGCCAAAAAAGTTGCAAGAGACCCCACAACACGCGGCACAGCGCTCAAGCTCCTGCAACTATCAGGCAGGGACATGAAACTATTTCTTGAAAGATTTACCCGAATCAGCTACTAACATGCGTATGTCAATCCATTTAATGCCCAATTATATAAGGAACCTATAGTTCTATAAAATGCAAAAGTTGGAATAAAATGAATATAAAAGAATCCGAAATACTAATCAACAATGTAATAAAAAATTTAGAGGACATAGTGCCTGGAAAAGGCGATCTAGTAAAGAACATTATAGCTACTTTAGTCGCAGGCGGCAACGCCTTAATTGAAGGCCCTCCCGGAACGGCGAAAACTCTTCTAGCTAAAAGTATCGCAAAATTAATAGGCGGTGAATTTAGGCGCGTCCAAGGAAACCCGGACATACTGCCCTCAGACCTTACAGGCTACCACATATACAACATGAACGGCGATAAAAGATTCGTAAAGGGCCCAATATTCACGAACATCTTAATGTTTGACGAAATAAACAGAACGCCGCCACGAGTGCAGTCCGCACTTCTACAAGCAATGGCGGAATTCCAGGTGAGCGTAGACGGCGTTACCTACGACTTAAACAGTCCTTTCCACGTAATAGCGACTGAAGTACCGAGCGAAGAGGAATTCGGCACATACCCACTAACCCTAACGCTTAAAGACAGGTTCTGGGCAAAATTCACAACAAACTACAACGACGTTAACAACGAAATAGAAATCCTAAGAAAAGCCGACATGCTATACATCGTAGAGACCCCAAACATTGAGCCAATTATGACGTTCAGAAAATACGTTGAACTACAAGACTCGCTAAATTACGTTCACATAAGCGAAAGTCTGCTCAAATACATAGCCGAGATAGTCGCCTACGTCAGAAGCCACGAGCTCACGCAGCTAGGTCCAAGCACAAGAGGCTCAATATTCCTAAGCAGGATTTCCAAGGCTCTTGCAATGATAGATGGAAGGGACTACGTTATTCCAGACGACGTTAAAGAGCTAATCGAACCCGTACTAGCACACAGAACCGCGCTAAACGAGCAGGCAACCGCCGAAGACAAATCCATTCAAGACATTATAAAAGAAGCAGTAAACACCGTTGAGGTCCCCAAAGAATAGGAGAAAAACATGACCCCTTCAGCCAACCACAGTCAGTTAGCAAAAATGCTTCTAGCAGTATCCCCGATTCTGGCCTTCTACATGGCAGTCGCAAACATATATGTCATAATTATACTAGCGGCGGCCTCCTCCATGATTCTAATAAACACTTACCTAGAAAACTCGCGCAAAAAGCTCAGCACATCACCACTATGGGTAATACCGCTTCTAGCCTTAGCTAGAATACTTCTAGGGTACATTGTACAAATGGACTTCTCCATGCTGATAATTTACGTCACGTTAATATTGATAGCACAAAAAACCGGCAGACCAATCAGTAAATCCGGCATCTCTAGCACACAAACCGAAGCACTAATAGCAACTCCCATAATAGCTGCCATGCTCTCTCTATACTTCTCTACACCACATACTTCATGGTCCATAGCAGGCCCTATAGCCGAGTCTCTCTTCATCGCGATGATTATTAAAGATGGTAAACATTCTAAGCTATTTTCGAGCCTCCTATTTCTCGCAGGCACTATAATAGGTAGCCTAATTGCTCTCCCCCCTATTACGCTTGCTCCTTCATCAATAATTTTTAACACAATAAAATGCCAATCCTCCAGCACAAAAATGCTGACACTAGCAATATTTCTAGACTGCATAATTAGGATATTAGTATCGCATGCCGTGAAAACATGGAACATCGCTACGTATTAGCAGGCTCCAACGCAATAATAGTCTCAGCCGTATTCATTGCCTTCGCTACGCTTAACGGCAACACCACAATACTAGGAGTTTCCATAGCAACCTTAATACTGGGTATAGTACTGCTTTCCATAGGATCCACATATGAGGAACCCATTAAAGACGTCTTAAAGCCCTACGTAAAGGACCTCACCCTATTCGTCAACTCATTGTTCGAAGACTCCGGAATAATTAAAAACCTACACACAACAGTATGTCTACAAGGCGGCGAAGCCCTAATAATATTTTCGGAAAAAGGCTTGCCATGCAGGAATGTGCGCGCTGGTCTAGGAATAGTAAACGACGCCGCCTATATTGGGATACCCTCCAAATACCTATTCAAGCAAAGAGAAGCAGCAGACGCTCTAAAAAAGCCGCCAGATCTAGAAGACACCCTGAGATTCGACCTAGTAGAAAAATACTCTCTATGCAGAGACCTAGAATTAAGCTTAGACAACGACATCATAAGGCTAAAACTACTATCACTAACAAGCGCCGCCTCCGAATACCTCACTAGCCCGCTAAACCCCGTGAAAATAGCGGCACTTCTATCAGTAGCAAAAAACCTGCAAAAGCCAATTGAACTAGTAAGGGAAGAGATTGCGGGGAACAATTACATCTTAGAAATGCGTGGTGGACAGGCGTGAACACCCTAGATAAAAGCCTCCTAGTCTTCAGCTTACTGCTGACAGTAACCACAGCTTCCCTCGCACTGCTCGGCGAGAAGCGCCCCGAAGTATACGCGGCAATGGCAATCCTAGTATACTTCGTTTACACGTCAATAGACAATTCCATAAGAATAAGAGCCAAACTACACCTGCTAGACCTCTCATTCCTACTAATATTCAGCCTCATTATTGGATACAGAATAGTAATTATTGCAGGAATACTGTAACAAATTATCAGGACATAAATCTTCAAGAACACGCAATTA
Organism: archaeon; assembly: GCA_029258735.1. Taxonomy (GTDB): domain Archaea; phylum Thermoproteota; class Thermoprotei; order Thermofilales; family JAPDKD01; genus JAPDKD01. The sequence continues at coordinate 4,259 of JAPDKD010000040.1, forward strand.
ACTCATTTACATACTTATACTGAAGCTTATATACGCCGACGCCTTTTTAGAAGCAGATAGTTGAAATATAATGAAAAGAATCTCCAAACATATCTTCGCGGTCTTGGTTATATTATACTTCGTTGCAAGCTCCGCGGTTATCAGAGGGAAACCCGCAGTCGACCCCGCCCCCTTATCAGTGCTTCTTAATGACTCTCTTTCAGCAATCCAGAGTGAAGACTACTCCAAAGCCATCAGCCTAATAAACACGGCCCTTAACATTGATCTGCCAGAACCTCTAAACTACAGACACAAAAAACTGTACACGAACCTAAAACAACTCATCGAACTAATCCCCCAGGCAGAAAAGCTCGCGCATTCCAGCAGCTCCATCACTGAACTTAAAACCTCACTCTACAAGCTAAACCGCGCCAAAATAGACTTCATCGAAAACACGCGCGTCTACATCAACATACTAATGCTCCTATTCAAAGATGATCTAACAAAAAATTCTCTCTCCCAAAAAATTAAAGCTACAGAGTCCAAGATAATAGAAAAACTGGACCTGCTCATTAAAAAGCTAACCGAAATATACATCGAAAGAAAAAAGGAATCGGGGCAGCCACCCCTAAACATTACAATAACATCGCCTCCGAGCATCGAGCCCGAGAGCAAAGCATCGGCGAAAATCGTTGTAGAGCCGCCAGCTGCAATCTACGCCATCAACCTGACAATTAGAGCTGAAATAAACGCAAGAACAATATACGAAAAAAGCCTCAGCACCTATCCTGGAATAGAGTACACCATCTCCTTTAGAGTTCCTAAAGCTGAAGAGCTCGATGCTCTGCAGCTACTACTGGGACAAAAGAACCTAATCAAAGTACTAGTTAAAGCTTCGGCGCTGTACGGAGGAATACTATATACAGGCTTTTCGGAAAAGCAGATAGAAATAAAGCTAAAAAGGCCTCAGGTTAAATTCTCTATACCACCCTACGTCCGCGTCAACGAAACCCTCAATGTAAAAGCTACAGCAGACATAGAATCCCCTCTAAACTTCACAGTATATGTAGACAGAACATCCGTCTCAACCTTGATTATGAGCGGGCAAATAACTCCAGGAAAAAACGAAATCTCAATCCCAATGTCGCGCATAAGCCCGGGAAACCACACAATAATATTTCACACTTCACCGCAAGGCTGCTACGGAGCAATGAGCTGGGCAAAAATCGTTACAGTCTACAAGGAGCCCCAGAAAGATCCCAAAGCCTTCGTCGCAATAGACTTCGTCTCAATAGGCCCTCCTTTCATACTAAAAATGCACGGCACAGTAAACTGCTCACAGCCATACACAGTAGTAGTATACATCAGCGGATCAGAAGTTCTCAGAACAAAACTAGAAAACAACTCGTTCAGCCTTTCCTTCCCAATGCCTTCCCCTCTTCTTATACAGAAGTACGAGGTAGAATACCGAATTATCCCGCAAGATGCTTCTTATGAGTCTGTCAGAAATCGTCTAGAGGTCTATGCTATAAATCTACCACCACTGTTCCTGTTAACTCTGCTAGGCAGTGCCATCACAGCAGCTCCCCCTATCACAACGCACATTGTGAGCTCCATAAGAAAAATTTACGGCAAATCTAGTCAACGCGCGAAAAGCGATCTAAAAAAATCACCGAGCAGGTGGACTGCGTCTCTCAGATATAAAAAGCCGCGTCTCCTCAACCTATACAGAAAGTTCCTAAAAATAATAAAAACAGTGTCTGGACCCGCCAGATCCCCGCGTAAAAGTGAGACCTTAAGAGAATTCATATACTCAATAAAGATTTGCAAACCCATACGCGAACTCGCAAGCGAGTTCATTCGGCTATACGAAGTAGACCTATACTCGCAACACGAAACCGATGCGCGTAAAGCAGGTGAAATCATAAATGAGTTCGAAAAGAAAGCCAGAGAATAGAATAATAGCCCTAACCATCATCATAGGCATACTGGTAACCTCAATCGCAATCATAGTCAACTTCCCGTCAGAAACCCCCCACAGCATCTTCAATAACGGAGAAAAAGGCTACTCACTTCTTTACCAAACACTTAACCCTATAGCAATCACTAATCTGGAAGAACTAGTTGAAGACGAATCCTCCAATCACGTAATCATAATACCGCTACATCGCGAGCTAACATATAGGGAGGTAAACACATTACTTAAATATGCGACGAGAGGCGCGACGCTAATAATACTAGACGAGCACGGCTTTTCAAACAACATCCTTCCAAAAATATGTCCAGAAGCCTCAATAGGGTCAACCACAGTTCTAGACGAGGTAAGTAAACATGGCAGTAGAGAGTACCCCCTAATCAAGGTTAATATAAACGGGTCAGAAGCTATAGCGATAGTAACCTTCAGGCCAGCACACATAAATTTAGCTAACTACTCGAGCAATGTCTTCATACGCGGCGAAACATCCAATTACTCCTACGCGGATCCAGACGGAAACAACTTCTACTCCATCGGAGAAGAGATGAAAGCCTACACCGCAGTATACGGCGTTAAGCTCAAAAGAGGAGCAATAATAGTAATAGCCGACCTAGAAGCAGCCTCTAACAATCTACTACAAAAAGCCGACAACATAAGATTTTTCAAGACGCTGATGAAAGACAAAGTCTTATACATATACGTTGAAGCATTAGAGCTAAGCGCCTTAGACAAAGCAAAACTCTCGCTCTCAAGCCTCCAAATAGCTCAGCATGCAGAGTCAGAACTGCTAATCGAGCTACTATTACTGATAATAGTTTCAATGGTGATATCATACGCTGGCCAAAAAGAAGCTTAGGATCCCAATCCTACTACCATACGCCTACATAATAATAGCTGGACTAGCGATAGCCCTACAGGAAGATAAGGCATGGCTAGCGATACCCGCATTAATACCGCTCATCCTATACACGCTAAGAATTAAAAATGCAAGCAACACAGTCCTGGCGGTAGGCATATTCTACGCTTCTCTTTCAGTCTCAGGCTTTATCCTCTTCATTCCACTAGCGTTTATATCGCCGTTCATATTGAAAAGTCGGAAACCTAGTATCAGCAAGCTTGAAGCTGGTCGTCTGGCTCCGTCAACATCGAATCTATTAAAGTACGCTGCGGGCTTCTCAGTCATAGCCTTTGTCAGCATAGGCGTTCTCTCCGCTGTAGCGATACTTATACTGGCTGCGTTAACTTACTCGGTAATATATTACCTTAAACTGTCAAATATAAGCGTAAAAATAGGCAGAAAACCCAGGAAAATCCCTCTCGGCGAAGGCGACAACTTAGTGTTCAACATAAACAGCAAACTAGAAGTCTATGTTATAGTAATCCGCGACGATGGGCGGAAAGAGGCAAGCCTAATTTCAGGACCAGCAACAATAACAGCCCCCCTACTAGCCGACCACGCAGGCGTTCACTCATCCACGTTTACGGTAATAATAATGGATAAATGGGGTTTCGCTAAGAGAGTTGCCGGACACTATTATGTAAACTACTTCGTAATGCCGCTTACATCCGCAACCCTAAAAACATTTAGAGAAGGAATATTCTCAAGGAAAGACATCATAAGGTTTATAGGCGAAGTCGAAATAACCCTCTCATCCCTCGAAAGCGAGTCAAGTCCTTTCAAGGCGGAGATGATAGGCGCACAACGAGCAAAAGAAGCTCTACAGAAAGAGGCTGCCCAAGGTGTTGAGAGTCCGGCGCTAAAGCTGGCAATAAAGTTCTTAAAAAGCGTCGAGGCGCAAATGAAACTCCAAACGTCTCTTCAGCGTTCCTTGCGGCGATCCAGGATAGGTGAGTACATTGGAGCAAGAGATTACGCTCCAGGCGACGCTCTTAGAAACATACACTGGAAGAAGACTATCAGCAGAGGCTCCATCGTAATTAAGGAATATAGCTCCTTAGATTCTATTTCCAAGCCGTCGCGGGCATTGAGGCTGTACCCAATAATAATAGCCGACCTATTCGCAGTCAGCCATATCGAACTTGACAGGATACTATTCACTCTCCTAGGCGTATTAGCAGCCGCCTTAAAAAAGAGCCCCTCAACGGAACTCGCCCTAATAATAATAGTGGGGGAAAAAGCTTTATCCGTCAAAGGCCGAAGCATAGACATCCTGTACCATTTCTACAGGGCGCTCGAAAAATCCATGCCCAAAATAATATACCCCTACAAAGCCTCCGTTAAGCCAGCAGACCTGCGACAAATCGAGTATATGATAAAATCAAAGAAAAAACCAACCCCTCACTCCATAATACTAACAGCAAACAAGAAGTTCGCCTCCAAACTAATACGAACCCTAATACAAAACAATCTAACTCCACCCAAACCGTACACCGCGGTCTACAGCGAAGCCCTCAGCTTTAGATATACTCTACTACGAAGAGAACTAGAAGAAATAGGATACACCTTCATACAGCCAAAAACCATAATCACGCGCCAACTCCCCGGCAAAACGGTCAAAAAGGTCGAAACACAGTGAAAACAATAAAAATTCTCTCAACATTTATAGTCGCCGCCGCCCTAACTCTACTAGCGGAAACAACATACCACGAATACATCCAAGCATACTTCAAGCTCATGCCCCGTCCAGAGTATAATTATCTAATAATAGCATTGCCTATCGCTACGTGCGTTATCATCAAACTAATATCAGATGATTTCGAAATGGGAACCTTGAGCATAGAAAGAATATCAACCGTTACAATGCTTCTCACAACAAGCCTCCTAATATCAGCTACAGCCGAAATAGCTAACGACTACAGGCTACAGCTAAAGCTCCTATCATACGTCCTCCTCTCATACGGCATCATAATGCTAATCTACAAGCCCAAAACCTTCAGAGCCGGGGCACTGTTATTCCTATCAATCCTTACGCCTATCCCGCTCCAGCCGAGCCCAATGCCACCGCCCGTCCACTATATCCTAACGGCATGCGTGCCGCTATCCCTATACACCATCCACTTAACATGGAAATCAAAAATCCCCTTGCTACAGAAAGCCTCAGTCTCGCTGATTCTCGCCGGAACAATAGTTGCGACGGCCTACATCGCCTTCGAGGCAGCTACATCACATCCGCAGCTCGTGGCAAACTTAACTACACCCATTAACCTACTCGCACTAACATTGCAAGGAGCCGTCGCGACGCTAGCCTACCACCTTCTAACAAAATATATCTTCAAAAAACGCGGCAGAGAAAAAGACCACTCCACACAAACTACAGCAAGAACATGGGCTCTCCCCCTCATAATCCTAGCAATAATAGTAGCCGCCTACCCCGCCACCACAACTTATTTTACAAACGAAATAATGATCCGCCAAGTAACGCCCTTTCTCTCACCCCCTCTATTCATCGCAAAATTCTTGAGGCATCCCCTCAAAAACGCCTCAACCCACCTATACGCCGACATACCCGCCCCCTCACTCCCAAATCTCGCAAAACAGCCTCCAATCAACATAACAGCCTCACAAGCAGGAGAACACTATCCAGGATACCTAGAAATAACAGACGAGCTAGCGGACTTTAGCGATTGGCATGCAGCCCTAATAATTCAAGGACACAAAATAATACAGTCATGGACCGTAAAGAGTAATAACACGATAAACCTCGTCTTAGCTGAAAAGAACAGCAAATACCTACTAGTAGGCTACTCGCTTTATAGCTTCAAAGATGCAGAAAACCAAACCAAATACGCGAGAATCTCAGTAATCACATACGTAGAATCCAGCAAGCACAAAAACAAAGAAGAAAACCTTTTAACAGTACTAAGCACCGCAAAAACAAACCAAGAAAATATGACTTATAACTATGAGGCCGGATCCATCGAGGTTTTATCAGCCTTAACAGGAGCAGTGATGATTATAAACACTTTATTTCTATTCTTCATAGCAGCCAGAAAAGTCTTATTGGAAATCAAGTCTACGGCAAAGAGGAGAACGAACAACAATGAATAAAAAGCCAGTAACTATGTTGCGAGTAATACATATTTTTATAATAATTATTTTGCATGTAACCATACTGACATATTCATTATCCCTGTCCATTCCGCCAGCCAAAGCTTCTCCAAGCAAGCTTCAAAGAGAAATAATCAGTCTATACATAAGGCTGGTCAGGCTAAGTGAAGAAGGCATAGACACCAGGGAGCCAGTCAATCTATTATCGGAAGCTCTGGAGTTACTAAACAACGAAGACAACGCATCAATCATCAAAGCCCAGAAAATAGTTTCAAAGGTTAGAGAAGCCGTAGAAAAACTGGAAGCAGAAAAACCCAGCATAATAATCTCAAAAAACCTGAGCAAATACGGAACAGCAGCGGCAATAGCCTCCATACCCGTCCTATTCTACCTGCTCTTCCCCAGAATCTACCTCGAACTCTGGTACAAAACCAGAAGAAAATGGGTCGTTGAGAAATGAATCCCCTAAACGAGGAAGTTTTCGCGGCAATAATGGCCCTAATAGTCGTAGGCTCAGCAATAGGAATAGCACAGGTACTAAAGCCCGAGACCGTTTCGCCGTTCACGGCGTTCGGCCTACTCAACGAGAAGTGCGAAATAGGCGACTACCCAGCCAAAGCCTTCTACGGAGAAAACCTAACCCTATGCTTGCTGCTATATAACAACGAGGGGAGCCCGCTCTTAGCCCAGATCAGGTACAAAATCGGTACAAACGATACTCTCCCATCAGACATCGCGCCCAGCAGGAAAAAGCCGATAAAAATATACGAGGCAATGCTAAGTCGAGGCGAAAACATCACCATACCCATACAAGCCCCCGTGACCCCCGAAAGAGCGCTAATAGGAAAACGCGCCGCCCTAATCTTCGAACTCTGGATATACAACGTAGACGAGCGCAACTGGACCTACACAGGAAAATGGGTCCACCTATACTTAGAAATTCTGGAGGAGCCACTGCCATGAAAAAAACGCTGGAAGAATACGTAGAAAGCAAAATAAGAGGCGGAGCCAGCAAGGCAAAAGCCCTAAAACAGGCCTACGACGAAGCCCAAAGCTGGAAGATAAGGCTAAAAGACCCAGACCCGCCCAAACACTTAATAGAATACCTGGCAAGGCCAGAATACAGCGCGTGGCTCTGGACAACGCTTTCAATATCTGCAATAATGCTCGCCCTGGCCGCAATACCCAGTCACCTAGAAATATTAGCCTACCTAAGATACTTGTTCGGAAGTGTGTTCACTCTCTTCATACCGGGATACGTAACCGTGGAAGCCCTATACCCTAAGG
>JAPDKD010000052.1 GCA_029258735.1 archaeon
GGCACCTGGTCGGGTCTATACTTATTTCTTTGCTTATAAAAAGGGGAGAATACGGAGAAGCGAGCAAACTAAGGAGCATGGGTCCAGATCACCCCTTAGTATTAGAGGCTGAAAAAGTATTGGGGAGGCTGCTTATTCCCCAAGGAGGAATTAGTTGCCCTAAGCTTGAGGCAGAGTTAAAGGAAGCTTTAAAACGAGATTCCCGAGGACTTCGCGCTATCCTTGATGGAGTAGTAGAAAACTATGTAAAAAAGAAAACTAAAAGAAAGTATATAGAAAGCACAAGCTAAAGGAATATTTCTTCTCCCGGCACTCTCCTGAAGGGCTGTATGTCCCCGATATGCTCCGCTCCAGTTGCAAACCATACTAACCTTTCGATCCCTATTCCAGCGCCTGCGCTAGGAACTAGCAAGCCTTCTCGCGCTAGTGCTAGATAGGGTTCGAAGTTCTTGGGGTCGAGTCCGTCAGCCGTGATTCTCGATATTATTCTTTTGTATTCCCATTCTCTCTCTGCACCTGAAAGTGCTTCGCCGTAACCTTCGGGGTATATTAAGTCGTAGTTTCGGTAGTGTCCAGGGCGTTCGGGGTCCTCGCGGTCGTAAAACTCTCTTTTGAAGCATGTAACCCAGAATGGCGTGTCGTGTAGCTTTGAAGCTGTTTCTTCCCATTCTTTGCCGTATTTTTCGATCATCTCGTGGGAGGTGTATCGCGGGAAGGGTTTAGAGGGTATTTTTAGATCTCTTCCGAGCTTTTCAAGCTCCTCGGCCCGCTCCTTCTTCACGCGTTCTAGAACGTAAATTACTAGGTCTTCTACTAGGCTCATGACACTGTCCATCGATGCACCTTTGATTTCGAAGTCCATCTGTGTGAACTCGAAGAGGTGCCGACGAGTAATCTTTCTAAAGCTTTTTTCGAGCCTAATGTTAGGGGACATAATGTATATTTTATCTAGGCCCATTGCTACGGCTACCTGCTTGTGAAGAATCATGCTCTGAGTTAGTGTTAGTTCTCTGCCTGCATACTTTATTTTGGGCGTTCCTTCTATTGTGCTTCCTGGGTCTGGCCACAGGGGGTCCGTTACAGTCGATGTGAGTACCGGCATTAACTGAAGAAAACCTCTATCTGTCATAAAGTCGTGAATCGATTTCAGTATTGTTGTCTGTATTTTTATTATTTCTACGAGATTTTTCGGTTTTAGAAGTAAAACTGAGGCCTGCATATTTATCGCCAGCTTTCATCTTCTGAATAGTGATATAATATTTTTCATTAAACATCGGAAATTTTTTCATTTAATACATGATATAAAGACTATTCTAAGAAAAATTTTCTATAAAAACCTCTTTTATAAGTATTAAATTCACGCATGGTTTCTTCGCAATATTAATTGGACAGTCAATTAAATATTTGATGAAGATTTTAATCGCCGGTTTACTGCAATTTGACTCGGGTAAAACGTCGCTGGCAGCAGCTCTTACAGTTCTGGCCCGCATGCGAGGCTTTAATGCAGTCGCCGTAAAACCTGTAGGCGGACATAGTTTTTGGAATCAGTTTGATACTTTGCTTCGAAGTGAGCAGTTGGGTAAACTTGTGGGAGAAGATGCTTACATCCTATGGAAAGCTTCGGGGAAAGTGGAGCCGCTAGAAGTTATATCGCCTTTTGACGTAGCAACAATAGCTCTTGATATCAGGAAGATTGGAGGAGTGTCTAGCTATTTTAAGAATTCTGAAAGTATCTTTGAATCCGCGGTATTAGTTAGGCTATCTAAGGTATTGCATGGAAAAATAGTCAGCGAACACTTTGTATTAACTGATAACCTAGAGAAGGGTGTTGCTACTCTTGCAAGGCGTGTTACTACTTTAGCGCAGAAACTAGATGCTAAAGAAATCGGTAAGAGGGAATTCGCGAAGCTTACAGTTGAGGCCGTATACAGCGTAGACGAGATCCTTTCAAAGACGATTTCTAAATACGATATCGTCATAATAGAGTCATTTAATAACGCTGCTTGCCCTACCCCCGCATCTATATTGGCAGACAAGGTTGTAATCGTGGCTCCCGGTTTAGCAATGGTATTTGATGGCGCTAAATATCGGGCTGCAATTCAGCAGCTAGCTAAAATTAAGTTTTTGGAAATCGTTACCAGCGAAATACTAGACATTATAAGCCCAGAGAAGATTTTTGAAATAAAGCCGCGTAGCAAAGATAACCTCTATAAGCCGTTAGACGATACCAAACGGATATTGAATTACTTGGTAGGGGGCTAATACGCTCTATACCTTACTACAACGTATGGTCCCCTTTTCTCGGAGTAGCATAAAATTATGTAGTCCCCTTCAATAAGCCTCCAGTTATTCACGCGGAGATACTTATCGTCACGCCAGACAAAAACTCCATTCAGAGAATTATTATCCGCGAGCACATGTGCTTCTCCTTCTCTAATAATATACGCATGCACGGGGCTCACATATCTTCCTGGATCAAATATAGGTATTTCGCACTGTATTGCGCGGCCTATCCTAATCTTTCTAAATCCTCCAAGTATGTATGCTCTGCCGCCTATGACGAGGCGGGAACCTATCGATGCAATACGTCTTACAATATACAAATATTCTGAAATGCTTAATTCCCGTCTTCCTGGCTCCGCCTCAGCCGCCTTTCTAGTAACTTCGCCTAAAATATGGTTATGGTTTGAAGGGTTGCCTGTTAGAAGCCATGAAGTTAAGGCAGCTAAGGAGTATACATCACAACTTGGCGTAGAATACCCCAACGCGGCCTCAGGACAGCTGTAACGGGGAGTTTCCGCCTTTGGAGCTTCATTACCATAGGGATACGCGACGCTGAAGTCGATAATTGTTATTCGTCTCGGCGAGATTACTATGTTGCTTGGCTTAAGGTCGCGGTGTGCTATGCCCTTAGAGTTTATGTATTGTATTGCACTGGCTATTTCGAGTATCAGATCTATTACTTGAACTGGATCTAGCGGAGGCTTAAAGGCTTTGGATAGCGGTGTGCCTTCAATCTTTTCTAGCACTACGAAGGGCATCCCTTTGTATTTGCCTTTTCCAACGAGTTTCACTATATAGGGATGATTCATTCGGCTGAGTATTTTTCCCTCATTCTCTATCAGTTTCGACGAGTCAAAATGGACGTCTCTCCTAGGAATCTTTAAAACGACTTCTATTTTTAACTTATGATCCCAGGCTTCGTAAACCTCTGCAACTCCTCCGCGCGCAATGAGTCTCCTAGGTTCCCAGCGTCCAGATATAAGCATTTTTGGTATCCGAAGGTTATAAAATTGTAGTTATGGTTATTTTTTACTCGTGAGTTCTTCAACTAGCTCTTTTGCGCGTGGAAACGTTATCTTACCTTCCTCTATCATTCGACGCGCCACTTCCTCTATTAGGTCTCCGGTGGCGCCCGCCATTACAGCCAAGTTACGAGCGTGTAGCTTCATGTGTCCTCGTTGAATGCCTTCTGTGGCCAGAGCCCTTAGAGCCGCGAAATTCTGCGCCAGGCCCACAGCGCCCATGACTTCTGCAAGTTCTTTAGCTGTCTTAACGCCCAGTATTTTAAGCGATACCTTGGCTACAGGATGAACTTTTGTAGCACCGCCAACTATGCCGACAGCCATCGGCATCTCCAGAGAACCAACAAGATTTCCGTCTTCATCCTTCTCCCAGTGGGTTAGCGGCTCGTAGCGGCCAAAGTGAGCCGCATATGCATGAGCACCCGCCTCTATTGCTCGATGATCCTGAGCCGTAGCAAGGGCAACAGCTATTACGCCGTTCATTATGCCCTTGTTATGCGTAGCTGCGCGGTAGGGGTCTGCCGCAGCAAAAGCCCAAGCGTCAACTATTGCATCTACAACTTCTTCACCGCCTATATCCTCCTTATATACCTTAACCCATGATCTTACAAGCCTCCTGTCCGCTAGGTTGCTTATAATGCGTAAATGAGTCTTCCCCCCAGTGATTTTCTCGATGAACGGGGAAACGCTCTCTGCCATAGTGTTTACTGCATTTGCGCCCATGGCGTCTCGCACGTCCACGAGCAAGTGCACAATCACCATGGGACCGCGCGGCGAATCAACAACCCTCACTTCGAGGTCTTTTGCTCCGCCTCCCAGCTTTACGAGTATCGGGTCCTGCTGGTTTGCGAGCTCGAGTATCTCGTCTTTATGCTCTATTATTTGCATCTTCGCGTACCACGGGTTTCTTAGCTTAATCACCTGTATTTGTCCGATCATAACCGGGTCTGTTGCTACAGATTTTATTCCTCCGTCTCTCCGCATAACTTTTGCCGCGTTGCTAGCAGCTGCCACTACGCTGGACTCCTCAATAACCATAGGCACCATGTAATCTTTCCCATTTATTAGAAAGTTAACCGCCACGGCGAAAGGATAAGCCATAGTGCCAATAACGTTTTCGATCATTATGTCCGCCGTCTTGAAGTCAAGATTACCCTCCTTTAGCAGCAGAGCCTTTTCTTCGTCCGTAAGCCCCGCGAAATCAGCTACTTTCTCTAGCCTTTCCTTAATGGGAAGCTTGTAGAACCCAGGTATTCGGGAAGTTTTTTCCCCGGGCAATCTCAGCACCAACGACATGAATTCGCTTCCTGTATAATACTATTTCGCCTCAAAGCGAACTTCCAAGCTTTTCTAAAAGCTCCATATATTTACGGGAGTACCATGATAATCACGATATGCCTCTGTTCATCGTTTTCGAGGGCATAGACGGCGCAGGGCTGACAACGCATGCCACATTGACGGAGAAATTTCTTCAATGCATGGGTTTTAAGGTCCTACTCACCAAGGAGCCGACGGACGGGCTTATCGGCGGGCTAATAAGGGCAGCGTTGAGGAAAGAGTGGACAGCTGATCCCGCAACTCTCCAGCTTCTCTTCGCTGCCGACCGCAGCAGGCATGTTAAAAAAGTTATAAAGCCCGCCTTAAAGAAAGGCGTGCATGTGATATCGGACAGGTATCTCTTTTCAAGCCTTGCCTACGGGTCTCTAAATCTTAGTGTTGAATGGCTTAAGACGGTGAATAGCCCGTTTCCACTTCCAGATATCACGTTTCTACTAGATATCAGCCCCGAGGAGGCCGTTAAGCGAATAAAAGGCGAAAGATTCGCTGTGGAGCTTTTCGAGGAGATCGAGAAGCTTTCAAAGGTTAGGAAAGCTTTTTTACAGCTAGCGGAGCAGTACCCAAACTTCTACATCCTCAAAACTGATGACGAAGTAGAAGAGGTACAAAGGAAAATAGAAGAAATCATTCTAAAGAAGATGGATGAGCAGCAATGAACAGGTTTATGAGCTATAATGTTGCCGGCAGAGAAATCAGAAGAAGAAAGCGTCTCCTCATATATGGCTCATGCCTAGTGGTAGAACATCCAGAGATAGTAAAAGAATATTCTCAAAACAGGGTAGCTCTAGCCGTGTGCATGGAGGAAACACATGTTAATATGTTCGTAACTAAGCTTGCCGGGGTCCTAGCTAGAGTCGATTTAGAAGAAATCACCGTATTAAGCGTGGACGGCAGTCTGCACTGCGTGCAACTTCACACAGGCGTTGAAGAAGCCCTAAAAATCTCAGGCAAAAAGTTACCAGTAAAACACTTAGTCTATGAGAAGGAAAGGGTTATTGAAGTAAATCCACGCGCTGTAAAGATTTCTAGGTATCTATCCAAAATAAATAACCTGCTGCGCAAAAACATGAACGAACATTAATAAGGGCATTATAATTATATATTTGAAGTCTGTGAATAGATTGTAATGGCAGCGGGATACGGAAGAACGTCTAGCCTCATAATGGCTTCGTCGGCATTTTTCGTGTTTGTAGCTGTGCTTTTTCTGCTAGTCTCCGTCAATGTACTAAACGTTATGCAGCTAGTTTCTCTCTCAGCGGTCTTCGTAGGAGCAAGCATCGCCATCAAGGGAGCATTAAATATTGGCGCGAAAGGTTCTTCCTATATTTTCTGGTGGGGTGGTTTAGTAACGCTTCTAGCATTTATGTGGTGCTTGGACACATTCAAGGTGGGTTTAAACATGTATGCGCTTTTCTCCATATTCTTCGCCGGATTAGCAGCAAACATAATAATTACTTACTATCTCTTTCGGCTTGAAGGCAAGTAACCTTTATGATATCTAACCACAATATGAAATTAGTGATTTATCTTGGTGGGCATTAGCAAAAATCGGGTAAAAATTTCATATGCTGAGAAAAGGTACCTAACGCTAACCGGAGACCATTTTTTCTATCGTAGCTGGCGGTCTAACGCTCCGGAAGCCGTTATCATCCTTCTTCACGAATTCGGCGAAGACGGGAAAAGATATGAGAAGCGTGCTCGAATGCTTGCGGAGAAAAATATAGCGGTATATGCACTTGACATGCGTGGCCACGGAGAGTCGACGGGAGATCGCTATCATGCGGAAAGTCTAGATAGGCTTGTAAGGGATCTAGAAATATTTGTTAACCTTGTGAGATCTAAAGAAGATCTGCCTCATTTTATTTTAAGCAAGGGATACTCGTCAATAATAGCTTTAAAATATATAGAAAAGGGCAGTGTTGAGGGCTTAATTCTTCTACATCCGCAACTTAAAATCGAAGATATGGATCATTATTTGGAAGGCTTTAAGGCCAAATTATATGATATCTTTTTAGGCAAGAAGATACTAACGCTTAAAAAGGATGTAAAAATATCATTACACCTCCTACGTGACTTGATAAAGCAGCTAAGACATTTTAGGAAAAAGAAAATAGAGATCAAAGTGCCAATGCTCGTAATAAGTGAAACCTCTGAAATAAAGGAACAGCTCAGTACAATCATAAAAAGCGGTGAATACTCCCTAAAGAAAATCGATCAACCGGGAGAGAAAAGCTGGGTTGAAGAAATTTATTCAATAATTGAATGGATAAATAACGTAACGGGCGAATAATAAAATAACTAACTTGCTACTTTAACCTCTAAGCAACTTTATTTTTATAGTTCTTAATGCCGAAGCCTCTTTTCTCAAAGTATTCCTTGATCTTCTTTTTAATGTTATCAGGAATTCCCCGCGGAAATGGAAATTCCTCTGCATCTGCTACTTCTTCGATAAATCTTAATGTAATCGCCCCGAGCAGTGCGAAAGCCTGAGGGCTAACGTATTTATCGTTGTCAAGATAGGTGTGCATGAAGTGTGCAGAGCCGCCGGACCTGTAAAAGCTTACTGCTGGCACGCCAGCACGAGCAAAAGAGGTAGAGTCAGAGCTCATTACATCTTCTCTGACGTTGAGGTTGACTCCCATGATTTTTGATAAAGTTTCAAGGTAGTTTGCGATTTTGTTGTCTCCTGTAACTATTGCGGCATTAGTTCCGATGGGTTGACCGTGAACGTCGAGGTTTACCACTAGCTTTATGTTCTCTAGCTCGTCCTTGTGTGCTTCTACGTACGCTAATGATCCTCTTAAGCCGAGTTCTTCGGCTCCCGCCAAGACAAATCTTATGGTTCTCTTGCAGGCAGAGCTGCTAAACTTTTTTGCAAGTGCCATGAGGAAACCTACTCCTCCAGCGTTGTCAATGGCGCCGTGCACGTTCCTAACGGAGTCGTAGTGGGCAACTACCAGAATTATTTCTTCAGGATACTTGGTGCCTTTCACTTCAGCAACAATATTGTACGCCGTTATTTCCTTGTATTCCTGTCTCACCGTTAGCCTAACTCTGCTTGCCTCAAGAAGTCTTAACGCGTCATCATATTTCACGTAAACTGCCGGCAAGTCACCGGCTTCCTCGAGCCACTCGTATGGAACGCTGACCATTGAGGGAGGCCGCGAGGGATTATTTTCCGATATTATTAACCCAGATGCCTGCTTGGCGAGCCTTTTCCACGCTTCGCGCGTAGGTCTTGCCGCAGCGAGGCCGATCCAGCCTTTATTGCCGGGTAACAAGGCTTTGTCCGCGTTTTCAATATATGCAAGCTTTCCTTCTACTCCGCTAGGCGGCGTGCTGCCGCTGAACCCTAAAGCTCTGCATTCAATTTCGCCCCACGGTGGTTCGAGAACTTCGAGCCTTTCCTCAATTATACTGTAGGTCTTGACTGTGAAGCCTTCAAGCCTCGGTTCAAGCCCTAAACTCTTAAATTCGTTCACTAGAAAGTTTCTAGCTTCCTCTTCGTGTCTCGTACCTACAAAGCGCGGATACTTGGATATCTGCCCGATAATTTTAACGGCATACTCGGAGTCCAGCGACAAGAATTTCACCCACCCTACCTTTTCGATTAGAGAGCCCGTAGGTACCTTATATTTCAAACTTAAGCTCTCTACTTAACTTCTCAAATTCGGTCCAAGCTTTCTCGTATATTTCTAGCAGTTTTAAACCGTGAGCAGTTAGCGTTGTTGCTCCGCGCCTTTTGCCTCCGCGGCGAGTCTCAACTATGGGCTTGCCGAGGCGCTTTTCAAGCTTGCGCAGATATCTCCACGCAAAAACGTAGGACATTCCGAGGCTCTCTGCAGCTGATTTGAGCGAGCCTTCCCTAGTTATTGCCTTTAGAAGTGCAATACCTCCAGGACCTATAAGCTCGGTGTCGCCTCTTTTTAGCCATATTTTGTATCCTATTGTAAGCTTAACCATATGCTATAACTCTCTAGAAAATAGATTTGTTTTAGGGTGCTATCCGCAAATCCTTTAGAGAAAAACGAATCCAACCAGTTAAAGCGTTAACAGTTACTGTTACCCGTAATTTGCCTTGAGCCTTTATCCTCAACTTTATCGGTATTTTGAATTCTTTAATGCCTTTATACCTCGCTATTGCAGTTCGAAAACTGCTCCTTAAAACGTAAAGCACTCCGCTGAAATACACCTGCTCGTCATCATAAACCTCCATTCTTAGCCTAATAAACCCGCTCCAGTTACAGTATTCATATAAAATCCTCCCTTCAAGCCTATCTAAAAAAGCTGATTTCTCAAATTTCACTTCCTTAGACCATTCAAAAACCTCAGGGCCTTGTTCTCTATTCACAACCTTTTCAGGGAATTCTGAAAGAGAGACTATGATAATCTTGGTCACCTACGGTATTATTTCGACAGTATTATTAAATGGCGGATAACGTATATCCTCGATGGATATTAAGCCTCTTCTTAGTGCGCGCTTCACGGTCTCTAAAGAGCCTGCCAGCAAATCAATGAGATAGGCAGTGAGCTTACATACCTTCCTAAAGCCTTCTTCTCCCCAATATTTTTCCATGTATGCGTATAGGCACCTGCCGCCGCAGTACCTGTAGTAGGGGCATTTAGAACAATCCTCATCAATGTATATCTTCGTGATGCTGCGAACAGTGTCCTTCTTGATGTGCCCTAGTTCCGCCCATTTTTCGTATACCGCTATTGGACAAGCAAGCACTCTCCCGTCGGTGGAGACCGCGAATGCTTCGGAGCCTGCTCCACATGGCGGAGCCGGAAGAGCCGTATTGCTAAGCATTGCGTACACGATTGCCTTAAAAGGCGCTATACCGGGGACTTTTCCAGTCTTAATCTCTCTCAGCCAGAAATTAACTAGCCTTCTGAGCCCTGGTTTATAGCTTTGCTTCACCCATGAATCGAAATTTAGCCATCTATCGCTCCATATCACGTCCAGCTGCCAGTGAACGTTGTCGAAAAGGTTTAGGCTTAAGAGGTGGGAAACATCTCTGTATACGTCGCCTCTCTCCGACAATGCCATTCTAGCTATTAAGTCTCCTTCGAAGCCGATGCCTTTTAACCACTTAGCTGCTGAGAGAACAGCATTGTATACTCCTTTTCCACGGTAATAGTCCGTTACCTCTTCGACACCGTCAATGGAGAGCAGCACGGCATCAAATTTTTTCCAGTATTTTTGGGGCAGCGCAGTTTTAACTAGGAGTCCGTTTGTCTGAATAACGTATTTTGCGCTTATTCTATCCATTACTTCCATGATAAAACTAGGGTTCAGCAGCGGCTCTCCGCCGTAGAAGGCTATTATGGGATCTGGGTCGATCTCTATAAATTTTTCAAGGTCTTTGACGCTGTATGTAACCTTCCACGGTACAACATTTGGGGGAAAGCTGCCCCCACAGTATTTGCATTTTAAGTTGCACTGACCCGTTGTGAGAAGTATGTAGAGCAAGGTGTAAAAAATCACCTTACCCTTGTTACAGCTATCTTAATCTTGTAGTCCATTATTTCCCATGTTTTTACGTATTCGCCAGCGACATATCCTTCGCTGAAGAGCAGTTTTCTAGCCCTGACTTCACCAGCTACATAGTCCTTGTGCTTCTCGAGGAGCCTCCTAGCCTCTGAAGGCATGGATATCTCTACGTCTATGAAAGCGTCGACGGGCAGCTGCATCTCCTTTCTCATAAACTGTATCCTTCTTATCACGTCCCTTGCTAGCCCTTCGGCGAGCTCTGCTTCAGTTATCTTAGTGTCTAGGATAACTAGCCCTTTGCTAAACTCTGTTCCCCGGAAGTTGTCTTTATAGCTCTCCTCTAGTTCCACCATATCTTTAGATACCTCAACCTTTTCTCCGTCAACCTCTATTACCATTGAGCCGCTTTCTAGCAGCTTGGCAAACTCGTTCTCGTCCATGCTGGTCAGTGCTTCCGCTACGCGTCCCGCCTTTGCTTTAAATTTGGGACCTAGAACTCTGTAAACCGGCTTAACCTTGGTTTCTGTAAATAGGGCTTTATCTGAGAGCTTCTTCACCTCGACTTTCTTGACGTTGGCCTGAGAAGTGAGAACCGAGCCAAGAACATTCACCGCAGAACTGACTTCTTCGTCATCGCTAAGTACGTAGAGGGCGGGCAGCGGTTGCCTGACCTTCACCCCTGCTTCCATGCGCAAGGCCAGGGCACGCTCTAGAACCTCTTTAATTATTCTCATTTGGCGCTCAAGCTGCTCGTTTACTAGGTCCTCCCTGTGCTCGGGCCAGCTGAGCATGTGAACGCTTTCAGGCTTGTCTGGCGATGTTTTGAACGCATCCAGATATATCTTCTCGGTTACGAAGGGTATTATTGGCGCGGCGAGGCGAAGGAACCTGTCCAGCGCATAATAAAGAGTCGCGTATGCCGCCAGCTTGTCAGGGTCCTCCTTCTCCACCCAAACACGAGGACGTACGAGCCTTATGTACCAATGGCTCACATCTTCGACTATAAAGTCCCTAAGCGCCCTTGCAGCCCTGTGAACCTGGTAGCTTGACATACACCTGGTGACGTCTCTAACGAGCGACTCCGTCCTGGAGAGAAGCCACTTGTCCTCGGGCCTCAAGTGTTCCCAGACCTTATCTAGCGTGTACTTGTCTGGGTCGAACTCGTCGAGGCTCATGTAGGTCGATGCAAAGTAATAAACGTTCCAGACCAGCTGCAGGTCATCCCACACTGTGTCAAAGGTCTTCC
>JAPDKD010000088.1 GCA_029258735.1 archaeon
CAAGAAGCCTTAAAAGTAAGAAAACCAGAAACAAATCCAGATGGCTATGCAACAACACAAAATAACTTAGGAACAGCATATGTTAAGCTTGCTTCAATTGCTTGAGGCTATGCAGGAAAAGCAGGTAACAATAGGCGGCTGCACATATGCTCTTGAAGACTTGGATAACGGAAAGTTCTTCCTAGTAGCAGCCACCCAGAACCCCGTGGAGCAGGAGGGCACTTACCCACTGCCTGAAGCCCAGCTGGATAGGTTTATAATTCGAATGATAATGGGCTATCCTGAAACTCTCGAAGAGGAAAAGCTCATCCTTAAGCTTCATGTCGAGAAAATCCGCGAGCCAGTTGAAGGCCTTGAGGCAGTAACAAATCCCAGCTGGGTTATCCAAGCACAGAAATACGTGGCGAGTAAAATTGAGGTACCGGAGCGGACCTTAGACTACATAACGAGGCTAGTGAGGTTTACTAGGCCTGAGCAATTGCCGCAGGCGAGGGATTTCTTCGAACTGGGCGCGAGTCCGCGGGGGGCAATAGCGTTGCTTAGGATGGCTAAAGCATGGGCATTTGTAAACGGCAGACTTAGAGCAGACATAGAGGACGTGGACGCGGTTCTGTATCCTACTTTGAATCACAGAGTGATACCTAGGGTAGAAAAGGTGCTCGAGGCCGAAGAAAGGTATGGGCGGTATACTGCGAGGTACGCTGTTATAGCGGAAGGTCTCGAATTTGCAAAGAAAAATGCTAAATAGTTTCTTATTTTAAGAATTAAGGTCCTACTTGGACTGGGATTTTAAGTTCCCATAATATGGTGCCAGCCTTATCGACCAATATTACTCTTGCTCTACCGCTGTCGGAGATTAGTACTGTTCCATCGGGCAGAGCGTCGGCGTCGTACGGCAGTTTTAGCCCGCTGTAGCTCCAGACGATTTTACCGTTGGGAGTAACTTCTATGACTCTCCCGTTTCGAGAATCAACTATCAGAGTATTTCCGTTAGCGAGCCTATCGGCGTCCCTAGGCCAGTTTAGCCCGTCCTTGTACACCCATACTATTTTGCCGGAGGGATCGACCTCAATTATTCTGTTGTTCTCTGAGTCGCATATGATCGTGTTTCCGTTGGGTAGCCTGTCGGCGTTATGGGGGAATTTGAGGTGGAAATCGTCGTTGCCGGGTACTCCGGTCTCGCCGAACTGCCAGAGAATGTTGCCGTTTAAGTCTATTTCGATGACTCTGTGGTTGTTTCGGTCTGTTATGAGAATCCTGTCTTCGGAGATGAAGTCGGCGTCATTAGGGTAGTTAAGCTTCGAGCCATCGCTCAGCTTTATGTCATTAGTACTCCACACAATCTTGTTTGTTCTTGTATCTACAATTATAACGCGGTCGTTTCCGGTATCGCTAATTAGGACTAAATGCCCCCTTATCTCAGCACTATGCGCGAAATCCAGATTTTCAAATTTCCATAGAATGCTGCCATTCCTGTCAACCTCGATTACGCTGCTATATTTCCCGCCGACTTCGAACGTTGTAAGCAGTAGGTTCCCATTTTCAAGCATATCTACGTCGTGGACTCCTATTTTGCCGCCTTTTTGCCCCGCTTCGGTGCATACGCGGGGTACGCCGCCAAACATGTCTACCATCTCCATTATGGCTTTGCGGACAACAGCGCTCCACTTATCGGCTAGGCGACCTGGTATCCACTTCGGGTACTGAGATGGGTCGTCCAGTGGGTAAATTTTGTTAACGGGGTTTCCTTGCTCGGCCAGGCCTATTCTGACCCACCAAGGCTTTCCCTTTACCGCTTCATTGTTCATTTTTAATGCATGCTCATAGACGCCTCGAGGCTGTATGTGGTCTATTTCTCCCTGCAGCCGCAGGTAGGCTCCCGTGAAGTTACCAATATACCGGTAAGCCTCTCTTTCCTCCCACCAAGCCTGATTCTCTGGCGATGGATCGCGTGCGAGGCTGTAATGGCCGAAGGATCTGTAGAAAGCTTCCTGCTGCTCCTTTGTTCCATAATCCATTGCAGCTATAACGCTGTCGGAGGGGCCCTCAATATCTATTAGGTACTTGACGCCTAGTTCGGGATACCTGCCTAGGCATCCTGCTGCCGTGGCTATGCCGAAGGAGAAAGACACTACGCCGACGTTGTCCGGATTCACATTAGGAAGGGACATAATGTACTCTATGACGGCTTTCAAGTCGTCTTGTTGCTGGTAGCCGCCGAAATTAGGTTTGCCCTCACTTCTGTACTGCGGGGGACCTACGCCCTGCGGGTTGAAGTAAACCTCTATTACGCCTAGCTCAGCCACGCCTCCCAGCTTTCTCTCTCCCGACCAAGGGTCGCCCAGTACTCCTTCCCCCCTGCCTCCGCCCACGAATATTACTGCTGGGAACTTGGCGTCGTATAGGCTGGTTTTTGGCTGATAGATCCTAACGTATAGCTTGTTGCCGTTTGGCGCGGTTACCAGATATCCCTCCACGACTTCTACTTCGTACCTGCATCCTTCGGCCTTACCTGTCTTTCCTGTTAACACTTCTTTCAGGTCGTTGCTCCACTCGTTTAAGTGAGTTCTATCAGCCATCTCGAGAACGGAAGCATATATTACGGCTTTGATATTTCTAAACCTTAGAAGCAGGCTTCCTATATTGCTAAACGTTACCTCAATATTAGCAGGATTTTCCTTTATAGTGGGAGGTAAAGCGTCGACAACATATTCTATATAGCTAGCGTCGGGGTTGAGCCTAACCCAGAAGCCTCTTTTCTTAAAGGCATTATAGTTTATTACGATGTGAGGATGATCGCGAGTGGCTTGAACGTGGTCCTCCTCGAAGCCTAGCTGCATAACCCTGATTCGGTTGGAATATTTGGTGAGGTCGTCATAGCAGTGGTTAATTGCCCTTTCCTTCCAGAATTCCAGCGCCTCTGCTGGCCTAGCAACGTCTTCGGGGATGCTTGAAAAGAGCCCCATGTCTTCGGCGGCTTTAGTAACCATGTAGGAATAGATGCGCTTAACGCGGCCGTCTACGGGCACTCTCATGCACATAAAGATGAAATCCTCATCTTCTTCGACTGCCCCGCTTCTATCTACGTCGGTCCTGACCCGCGGATATTGACCTATAAAGTCAGGCTTTCCGTTTCCGTTATTGTCCAAGTAAAATCCTATCTGAGGGTCGAAGCGAAGATTGGAGAAGTCAACCTTGCAGCCTGCCTCGGTGCACGACCCCTCCACGTACCTTAGATTCCTAGCATCATCCCAGGGGATTCCGTCCCCATCCCCATCTTCACGGAGATTAGGATCATCACCCTTCCTACCCAAATCTCCTAGTATGTAGTGGTCTCCAACCGGGCTTTCATAGAAAATTATATATTTTACTCCCTCGAGCCCCGAGGAATATTTCGCCAGCACCTGTCCAACAACGTTGCCGCCATTAGAATTACCTATCAACCCTACCTCATCAACCAGCAAGGGATAGGATGCATAATCGGTGATTTTCTTACCAGCCGTATTGGCCAGTTTACCTTGAACATACATTAAAACAGAGTAAAGAGCCTCGTGGCAACAAGGACCATTATAATCGAAAACCCCGCCGCTCTTATAGCCTTCATACACGCCTCCAGGAAACAGGAAATTAACCCATACAATGCCGTAAAGATCGGCGTCAGGCGACGGGGGCATGAGGTTGCCGGGCGTATGTCCGCCCTGAACGCTTACAACTATCGGCGCCCCCTCGTTGTACCTGGGTGTCTTTGGATAAGCTACCAGGGTAGCAATGCCTCTATCTCTAGCACAGCTACAGGGAACCCAAACAACATAGTAGTAGAACTTGTCAAATTCGAAGGGACCATACTCCAATGTTGCATTTGATGTCTGCTTGCTGGGTTGAGGCTTTTTGGGCGGGGGCTGCGGAGGAGGAGAAGGGGGACTCTCTTCTTCGGGAGGCTTAGGCTGTTCTTGATGCATAACTAGCCAAAAGTATAGCAGGGCCCCCGCAAGAGCAATCAAGACCACTAACGCTATACAAATGATTTTAATCTCCATCCTCCGCTCTCCATAAAAATAGATATAAAACAAAGATTTATTCTTTATTTTATAATTATTTTTAATTTTTTGACTCAAAAATTTAGAAAGCGGCAAAATTTTAAGCTCAAAATCTCAATTGCCTTCGCCAATTGGTTTCTGCGGAAATAAAATAAGGTTCCTTGCCAGCTATGTTAGTGAGTTGATTTTTAGCACTTAATCTTAAGATATGTCAGTATAGAGGGCTAATATATGGCTAAAAAAGGCTTCAAAGTGCTCGCTATCTATATCGCAGCTGTATTAGTTTCGAGAGCAGGAGCAGCTTTAATGACACCTGTGCTTCCCTACTATGTCGTGAATTTAAATATAGACATGACGACATACGGCTTAGTAGCTACTATAGCTAGGATTCTTTCAATTCTAATAAGGATACCAGCGGCAGCGCTAATACCAGTTATAGGCTACTTAAAGTCTGAAGGTATAGCGATTGCCCTTTTGGGCGCGTCCAGGGGTCTCTATGCTGTTTCAGCTGCACTTGGAGGCTCACTACTTATATTTACGGTGGGGTATGCAGTATCTTTTCTACAATTTCCGTTCGCTAGGATCACGCGCGCATCTATTGTATCGAAGTTCACGCCATCTGAAAGAAGAAGTACAGTGTTAGGTCTTGTTTCCTCGCTAGTAACTCTAGCCATGACTGCGGGGCCTCTAGTAGGTGGATATCTTTACCAAGAAATGGGGCTAAGCTTTGTAGAAATCTTTTCGTTATCATCTATTCTAGTGCTTCTATCCTTACCCATTTTATTCCCCCTTTTTGTTGTTAACGAATTGGGCGAGGACCGTAAAGGAGAGGATTCCTTCTCAGAGCAACTTAGAAGGTTGCCACAACTGATACGTGCACCGGGCCTCGGTAGGGCACTGGCTATACTATCTGTAGATGCGTTTATTTGGGGTCTGACACATGATTATGTTTCAATATATCTGGCAAAGTATATTGGAGCTAAACCCATAGAATTGGCTTATGTCAACACAGTTTTAAACGTTATAACGTTATTAGGGTTTACGCTTACCGGCTATGTCTCAGATAAAATTAGTAGGCGCATACCCTTCATGATGTTGTCGGAAGCTGCTGGCGCAGCATACTTCTTCCTTCTGGCATCAGCTGAAGATATGCTACTTATCTACGTAGCCTACGCGTTTATGGGGCTTGTTATCTGCTTCTGGGGGCCGATAACTACAGCCTATATTTCGGAGATTGGCGAAAACATGTCACCAAGCATTGTGCCGCTAACGATAGGCGCGTGGAGCTTCATAACTTCACTGGCAAGGCTGACGGCTGGTCTAATTGGCGGATACATCTTCGACGTATTTGGTCCTCGAAGGTTGTTTCATCTCGTGCTAGCAATGGTGATAGGCGAAATATTTTTACTGGCGACACTCAGTGAGCCTCGGAAAGCAAAAGATAAGTTCCAGACTTTCTAAAATATTTTACATGGGCTGCAAGAATATTTTAAGAATAATGATAATTCTTTCCATATTCCTTGCGGCCTTGTTTAACACTCGTTATGCACTTAGCCCTGCGGGTGAGCTTGTGGTTGAAGGCTTTGTCTTCGAGTATGGCTCTCACCTGCCAGTCAAAAATGCCCTAGTTATCTACTTTATCGTGTTTAAAGACGCGGAGAAGCACGTGGGGTACCCTATAGACTACGCGTATACCGACCAAAACGGGCACTACAAGATAGTCTTAAACCAGGTAGAGCAGCAGATGGGCAGCGCAGCAACCTACAACATAGACACGATAAAGCAGTCCTACTTCATGCTTGTAGCCTACAAGGAAGGCTATCTACGCAACTACAGCCTGCCCAACCCCTACACGCCCACATACTACAGTTGGGAGCCGGGCGAAACCAAGAAAGTAATAGTCATATCAATGGCTAAAACCCTCCCTGTTAAGGAACTGACTATTGGCGACGTAACGGCCAAGTACTACTATGACTACATGGAAGAGGCAGCCCAAACATACGCCGAGATAATAAATAACTATAAGAACCTGCTAGAAAACAAGTTCGGAATAAACCTACTAAACGAGAAGATAATTTTAAACTTCATAATGGGCAATTACAGTAAAATCGCTGGCTACGCCAACCTAGGCTATACGGAGCCAAACCGAGTATACATAAACTGGTATCCTTGGCTAACCGACCCCGAGATCATTGAGATGAGAAAGCTACTAATAGCTCACGAGCTAACGCACCTCTTCCAGTCGAGGCTCAACAAGAAAGGCATGCTAGTTACGCTCAGCGGGCCCTGGTTCACGGAAGGCATGGCCGTCGCCGTATCCTATGCCGTGCTAAAAGAGGAAGGATTAGATGGAGCAACGTTCCTCCAGCAGGCTCAGAATGAAAACGTAGAGCTTCCGCAGGGCTATAACGGCTATTTCAAATACGTGGGCTCAAACTACCCGAAGTGGGGCAAATTGTTCAGCGACATAGTGACAAAGTACAAGAAAGAGGGGGAGGATGAATGGGGATACATCTCGCGCTTCATGAAGCTCTTCGAAGAATACGCCTCCAATGGATGCGTATGCGAAGACGTGGACAAAGCATACTTTCTCTCAGACTACGAGACCCTCTTGCTTCTTAGCTACGCGGCCTGCGTAAATCTAACAGAGCCTTTCATGAAGGAGTACGGGTTCCCTGAGCAGCTCCTAATAGAGGAGAAAAACGCCTACCTGAAATTCTATGCTCTGCGTATGAAGCTTAGTAGTCTGTCGCCTTCTGACGAGAAGTACGCCGAAATTAAGGGGCTCTACGACCAAGGAGTGGCGCTGTACATGAGCCATAAATACGCTGAAGCTGAAGCTAAATTCGCCGAAGCGCTTGAGAAGGTGGGCGGAAGCGACATCCTAGTAGACCCCATATCTTTGAAGTGCCTTGTCGGAGCAATACAGGTAAAAATTAAGTTGCTTGCTACGTTGCAGAAGGTCCTCAAACAATACGATGTGTTCCTCGACGGTGAAGAAGTGCCTTCCGAGAAGTTTCAGGAACCTTTCAATTTACCTCCGGGAAGCCACAAGATAGAAGTCTACTTTAAGGGAGTAAAAATACTAGAGAAAACCTTTACGCTAACTGGCGGAGAAAAAGAAATTAACATAGAAATACCTGAACACAGACTCCACATCTCAGCACCTCCAGGAGCCACAGTAAGTGCTTATCTGAACAGAACCCCTGTGGAGAAAATTGAAAACGTAAAAGGAGAAGTTGAGCTTATCCTGCCCGAAGGCGAATACATCATAACTGTGATAAGCAGTGGGCAGCGAAAAACATACAGAATAATGCTGAATAAAGACATAAACCTTAAAGCAGGCGTAGAAGAGGCTAAGAAGGAATGTGGGCTCACGATACGCGTAATTGACCAAAACGGAAATCCTGTGAGAGCCGAAGTCTATGTAGATGGCGAAAGCTACTTAGTAAGCGGGGAACTGACTCTAAAGTTAACTCCAGGCATACACAGCCTGAGAGTATCCGTACTAGGCGTAATTGTAGCGGAAGAAGAGATTAGGCTAGAAAAGGAGGCTGAAACCAAGACGATAAAGATAAGCTTCTACACGCTTCAAGTATCTATTAAGCGCCCGCTATTCTCAACAACAAGAACTTGCACGCTCTACATATACTCGTCTGGAAAGCTAGTCCAAAAAACAGCCATAACTACCCAATACCAGACATCGCTTCCTCGTGGAACTTATACCTTAATGCTAAAATGTGGAGACGAAACCCAAACGAAAACCCTCACACTTACATCAAATACCTCGCTGGAGTTTGAAGTACAAACATTAGATCAAAGCATCTTAATAATAGCTGGAGCGGCCTTAGCTGCGGCTGCTATTGTAGTAATTCTGATACTTGTGAAGCGTGGTTAAACGCTGTTTTAGTGAAGAGCATAAATTTGTGTTTTACAAATAGAAATTGGGGGGATTATGTCCCGCAGCAGGAAAGAAATGCTTGAAAAGGCTAAAGAAGTAAGCCAGCTTCTCGAGGATTTGCTGGACGGAATAAAAGAGGTATCAGCAAACTTCGAGGAATACAGCGACGCAATTCGGAAAGAAGTTGAAAGGCTGGAGGAAATCTCGGGATTAATGTCTGACGCCGAGATAGAGAGGATGTATCATGTCCTCGAAACGTCGTACTATATTGCACAGAGCATTAAGACCCATTTCGAGGCTCTGAGAACAACTTTTAACTGGCTTACGGAGTATCTCAGGAAAGACTTCACTCAGAAATAAGAAGCCCTTAATTTTGGAGAAGGCTTAATGATATAGTTTTGCATATTTTTTATAGTGGAAGCATGTGTGATACTCTTGTTGCCTTAAGAGGCAGCACAGCTGACGGTATAACGCTTTTCGGCAAGAATAGTGACCGGGAACCTAATGAGGCCCAAGTCTTGGAGTATTATCCGAGGATGAAGCACGATGAGGAGTCAGTTAAATGCACCTATATCGAAGTCCCCCAGGTTAAAGAAACCTACGCGGTGCTCATTTCAAGGCCGTTCTGGATGTGGGGCGCCGAGATGGGAGTAAACGAGCATGGAGTAGCAATAGGCAATGAGGCAGTGTTTACAAAAGAACCTTACAGCCGAACAGGGCTTACAGGGATGGATATGCTTAGGCTTGCTCTTGAAAGAAGCCGCAACGCTGATGAGGCTCTTCAAGTTATCTTAAACCTCCTCGAGCAATACGGCCAGGGAGGAAACTGCGGATATACGCATGAAATGTATTATCATAACAGCTTCATAATAGCGGATCCAGAGGAAGCCTGGGTGCTCGAAACCTCAGGCAAATACTGGGCCGCAAAGAAAGTTAGAGATGTATACTCAATTTCAAACGCGTTAACAATAAGCGGAGAGTGGGATAAGGCTCATCCAAGGCTTGTAGACCACGCGGTAGAGAAGGGCTGGTGCAGAAAAGGAGAGTTTACGTTTTCCGAATGCTATTCAGACTGGTTCTACACTAGGATGAGTCGCGGCCGAGAGCGTAGAAAATTTACAATGAAGCTCCTTAGAGAAGGAGCGGGGCGGCTAGATTTCCGCTATTTCGCCAAGATGCTTAGAAGCCATGTTGACGGCGATAAATGGAAACCTTCTCGAGGCTCCATGAAGGATATATGCATGCACGCGGGTGGTTTAACCAGGCCAAGCCAGACCGCTGGATCGTATATTGGAGAACTGCACAGGAAAGCCGCGATTCACTGGTTTACTGCAACCTCTGTCCCGTGTTTATCCGCATACAAGCCTGTATTCATCGAGGCAGGATTACCTGACTTAGGCGCTAATCCTGGTGGAAGGTTTAATCCGGAAGCCTTATGGTGGAAGCATGAAAGGTTCCATAGGAAAATTCTTTGCTCCTACCGCTACCACGCCCAAGAAGTTAGGAGAAAAATGGAAAATCTGGAGGAAGAGCTTGTCGAAGAGGTTAAGAAGCTTAGGAGGCTGTACTTGAGCAGGAAAGCGAGCAAGGAAGACTTGTTTAGGTTTACCTCTGAAGCCTTCGCAAAGGCTGAGGAAATATTAGAAGAGAGTTATAGAGAAGCCAAGAAGGGTTTATGCTTAAATCCCTTCTTCGCATATTACTGGTGGAAGGTTAATTGGCAAGCTGGATTGACGATATAGGTGGTATTTTTGGACTGTAGACTTGTGGGGTTTGTTGCTAGTGAGCCTCTGATTGTGGAGGAGCTTATGGGAGCTTTATCTAAGTCTGCGATGAGGGACTTTTTAGCGGAGGAACTGGGCTTCTCGTCGCATAACCATGGTTGGGGCTACGCCGTCGCGTCGAGGCTAAGGAAAAGGTGGAGCATATTGTTCTACAAAACAGTAATTCCCATTTGGGAAGATCCTCACCACATAGACCTAAACGGAAGGCTATTTGTAGGAATCCTACATGCTCGAAGAGCATCCAAGACCACTCCTATAAACACCTTCTCAGCTCACCCCTACATGTACGTTCTCGACGATGGAAGCTGGATGTTTCTAGCCCAAAACGGAGGGATAAACAGAGAACTCGGGCTAAAAATGCTGGAAGAAAAGCCCGCCACATTAAACGCCGAACTAGTTACAGACACTTTTGTCTACGGGCTGCTTCTACGTGAAGCTTACTCGAAAACTAGCGGCGAAAGCTCTGAAAGAATGCTTAACGCGATTCAAAGCCTCGACGAGCGCTTAATGAATGCTGGCGCTAACGGTAGATGCATGAACACGCTTGTACTTCAATATACTCCTAATGACGCTCCACTACTATTCGCGGTGAGAGCAGTATACGAGGAAAAGGTGAAAGAATATTGCGAGCTGTATCTGGTGGAGAAGAACGAGTCCTTCTGCTTCGCTTCAAGCACAACCAGTTTAATACTTGAGCAGGCAGGCTTCAAGATAAGGGAGATAGGTGCAAACGAGGTATGCGTTGTTTCTCTTAGAGATGGAGTTCCGAAAGTTGAAACTTTCAAGCATGTTTAATTGTTACGTAGAAGGCTCGCAGTGAACTATTACATCCGCATTAGGGACAGCTTGCTTTATTTTTCGCTCCAATTTATCTGCTATTTTATGTGCATCTCTTATAGTTATCTGGGGGTCTACTTCGATTATCACATCCATGAATACTATGTCTCCTACTTTTCGCCCTCTAACTCTGGCTACTCTTCTTAGCCCGTCTATCCCTTTCGCCGCGGTTCTAACTATAGAATCCAGCTCCTCGGGCGTTTTATCAACTAGCTCGTAAGCGCTTTTCCTTATTATTTCGAATACTTCTTTCAATAGTATTGATAGGAGTAGAACCGCTACTATCAGGTCGGCGTAGTATAGCCCATACTCCGCTGTGTAGAGGGCAATTATAACCGCTATGCTGCGCACGACGTCTCCCATGAAGTTAACGTAGTTTGTTTTTAGAAGATAGCTGCTGTATATTTCGGAGGCGTGCAGGTTTAGAAGTGCAATTGCCAGGTCAACTGATAAAGTGGAAAACAGTATAGCCAGCGACACTACATTTACGCTTATCACGAATGGCTCAATTAGCCTGCGAACCAGCTCGTTTGCAACAAAAGCTATTATAATTAATACGAAGATTGCTTCGGTGTAGGATACCAGGCTTTCAAACTTAGCGTGGCCGTAGCGGTGCTCTCTATCCGGGGGCTTTGCAGCCTCTTTAACAGCCCAGAAACCTAAAGACAGGTTTACGATGTCGAGTACCGAATCAGCGGCTTCAGTCCATACTGAGAGGCTAGAAGTTAGCAACGCGACAACTACTTTAGCTAAGGTAAGAAGCACGGCC
>JAPDKD010000104.1 GCA_029258735.1 archaeon
CCCGGCCGCCCTTTGGTCTCTCTATTGCGTCCTCGGGCGGGAAGTAGTTTCCGAGAGACTTGTGTATCTCCTGTCCCTTCTCGTCTAGGGCGAAGCCGTGCATGAGCACTGTTTTGTATGGCGCTTGATCCATGGTTATTATGCCGCTTATAAGGAGGGAGAAAAACCATCCGGCTATCTGGTCGTGGCCCTCGGTTATGAAGTCAACTGGCCATAGCTTCTCGAACTTCTCCTTTTCAAGGGGATATTTTAGCGAGGCGTAGAAAGCTATGCCGGAGTCCAGCCAGACGTCTAGCACATCTGGCACGCGCCTCATGACGCCACCGCACTTCGGGCACTTAAACGTAACCTGGTCGACCCATGGCCTGTGGAGGTCTTCTAGTTCGAGCTTGCGGCCAGCGTATTCCTCCATCTCCTTCTTCGACCCTATTACAACCCTGTTTCCGCACGACTCGCAGACCCATATTGGAACAGGGGTTCCCCAGTACCTCTGCCTAGATATTACCCAGTCCCTCAGCCCTTCGAGCCAGTTCTTAAACCTCGCATAGCCAGCCCACTCAGGAACCCAGTTGACTTTTTGGGCCTCTTCGAGGAACTTCTCTTTTAGGTGCTTCACCCTTATGTACCACTGAGTTGTGGCTCTCAGTATTAGCGGCGTTTTACAGCGCCAGCATATCGGGTACCTGTGCTCTAGGTAGCCTTCATGGAAAAGCGCCCCCTTCCTCTTCAAGTCTTCTATTATCGCCTTGTTGGCATCCCTAACGTATAGACCGGCATACTTGCCCGCATCCGCTGTGAAAACGCCTCTGTCGTCGACTGGCGCCACCGCGGGAAGTCCGTATTCCTGTCCCACCTCGAAGTCCTCCTCGCCGTGCCCTGGCGCTGTATGTACAAGGCCTGTACCTTCCTCCGCTGTAACGTATTTGTTGCTGAGAACTATTCTATGATAGCTACTTACCTCTTTCTGAACCTTAACTTCATCCTCGAGGGGGTGAACGTACTCTAAGCCTTCAAGCTCTCTGCCCTTTACCTCAGCAACCACCTCGTACTCCTCGACGCCAGCCTCCTTCATTACAGCTTCAAGCCTGTCTTTGAGAAGCAGAAGCTTCTCACCGTTAACCTTGACCCAGACGTATGTGAAGTCGGGGTGAGCCATGACGGCGACGTTTGCTGGAAGCGTCCAAGGTGTCGTTGTCCATATCAATATGTACTCTTTCTCCATGCCTTTAACGGGGAACTTTACATATATTGAGGGGTCTCGCAGCACAGTATACTCGGAAACCTCGTAGTCCGCTAGAGTCGTCTCGCAGCGGGGGCACCAATGCACTACCTTCACGCCTCTTTCCAGAAGCCCCCGTTCCTCGGCCCTTTTTACAAGCCACCATGCTGATTGTATGTACTCGGGCTTAAGTGTGAGGTAAGGGTTTTTCCAGTCCATTGAGACTCCGAACTCTTTGAAGTACCTGCTCATGGATTTCATGTTGCTTAGAGCGAATTCTTCACATGCTTTTATGAAGCGGTCCACGCCGTAGCTCTCAATGTCCTTCTTAGACTTGAAGCCCAGCTTCTGCTCTATTTTGACCTCTATTGGGAGCCCGTGGCAGTCGTAGCCCGGCTGATCGTTCACGTTGTAACCTTGGGCGCGGCGAAATCTTATCACTGCGTCTTTAAGCACTTTGTTCCATATTGTGCCTATGTGCGGCGTGTCTGAGGAGGGGTAGGGCGGGCCGTCGAGGAAGTAAAACTTGGGTTTATCGCTTAAAGATGCGCGGAGCTTCTCGTATACTCTGTTCTCGTCCCAGTACCTCAGTATCTCTGGCTCAAATTTTCTCGGCTCGTACCTCTGGGATAGTTTACCCACTTTACCCAAGATTTATGCACCCCGTAGAAGCTATAAGTAAAACTAGGTTAAACGGCGAACCCGCCAATCTAGTCCGAGAAGGCAAACCTGTGAATAATAGGGTTCACCAAAACCACAATAAAATAGCGAGTATATAAAGCCTACGCTTAAATGCTATGCTCTGAACAGTTCACCCATCTTTGCTCCCATGAGCTTGCTGGTTATAATCATGCTGAGCGAAACTACTATCATTAGTATTACTCCTAGTGCGCTTGCCAGTTCTGGGCCCACTGCTAGGTTGGTTGAAACCTCATATATTGCCTTAGTCATCGGGAAATATTCCTCTCTGAGCGCGAGCATTAGGCTTGTAGAGACCTCTATCATGCACTCCGAAAATACGAGAATAGCTCCGGCGAAAATATTAGCAAGAATCAACGGTATAGTTATCTGCATTACGACTTTGAATGGCTTAGAGCCCAGAGATACCGCAGCTTCTTCCAGGCTTCTGTGAACCTGTTGGAGCCCAGCATATATAGTCCTGACCATGTAGGGTAGGCGGCGGGTAGCGTAGGCTATGATTATTATTAGAGTTGGATTTCCGTACGCGCTTAGCAATGGTACGTCGGAGAATGAGGAGAGATAGCCGAAAGCTAATGCAATGCCTGGAACAGCGAGAGGCCACATAGCGAGCATGTCAAGAATGTCTCTTAATGTCTGCGGAAGCTTGCCCCTGTTAGCTACATAGGCTGTTAGAAGACCCACGCCTAGACCGAGAAGAGTTGCCAGAGAAGAGTAGAAGAGGCTGTTCCTAATGGATATGGATGTTAGGTCGTTCGTAAATATGCTAATGTAATGTTCTAGGGTAAAGCGGCTGGGTATGATTGTCATGAACCATCTTTCAGAAAAGCTGAGCAATATAACTGATATGTGTGGAAGAGCCGCTGCGAAAACCCAAAGCCCGAGCAAAACAGAGACAAGCACTTCCACTGTTTTGCTCATTCTTCCTAGCCGAACTGAAACGTGTCCTCGCCCAAGCATTTCGTAGCTTCTAGCTGTTGCGTATCTCTTAATCCCGAGGAAAATAACGCTTATTAATAGGAGCACGAAGACTGTTAGCGCATAACCCATGGGGTTAGCGTATATTTCTCTCGCCATATGGAAAATCTGGACCGGCACAACCTTGTAAAAATTAAACATGAGAGGCGTTCCCAGGTCTGTGAATGACCAGATAAATACTATGGCTGTAGCTGCTGCAACGCCTGGAAGGGAAAGAGGAAATGTCACTGTCGCAAACTTTCTTAAGCCTTTTACTCCAAGAGTCTCTGCGGATTCTTCGAGAGTTGGATCAATGTTTGAAAGTGCCGCAGCAATGTTGAGATATGCTATAGGATATAGGTGCAGAACCTCTAGCAGCACTATGCCTAGTATCCTATTCCCGAACCAGTCAATGGGGCGCGATATTACTCCGAGCTGCATGAGAAAGGCGTTAACCGCGCCAAAGCGCGCGAAAAGCTGTATCATGCCGATTGCGCCTACAAAGGGCGGAACTACGAAGGGGAGGAGCAGAAGCACCTCGAAGACGTGCTTAAGCTTGAAGTCGAACCTAACCATCACATATGCTATCGCATAGCCCACGAGAACAGTTAACATCGTGGAAAGAGTCGAGATGAGAAAGCTGTTAAATATGCTTTCTCTCAGCACAGGGTCTCCAGTCATTATGTAGAAATACGCCAGAGAAAAGCGCCCCTCTACTATGAAGGCTCTAACAAACACGTAGAGTATGGGGTAAACGAGAAACACTAGTAGATATGTCGTTGTAGCAAGCCAGAGGACTAGGCTGCCTAGGCTAAAACGCTTCATGTTATTTCTCCCTGAAAACCACTATGCTTGAAGGGTCTATTTCCAGGCTTACCACTTCCCCTGGTTTAACGTCAACCTCCCTGCCGGAGAGAAAAGCCTTAAGTTGAACTTCGCCTACCTCGAGAACTAATTCCTCGTAGAAGCCATAGAACATAACGTCCCTAACTTTAACCAGCCCTTTCCCCCTTCTTATTTTAACGTTTTCTGGCCTGAAGCTCACCGTAACCTTCTGACCATCAGCCAAGTCTTCGCCCGCTACTTTCAACTTGCCCAGCACGGTTTCTACGACGAAAAGCCCATTCTCTCTTCCCACAACTACTCCCTCCAGCATGTTTATTTCTCCAATAAAGTCCGCGACGAACTTCGTCCTAGGCTTCTCGTATATTTCTAGGGGGGTGCCGACCTGCTCCACAACTCCAATATTCATGACTGCTATTCTGTCAGCCATGCTAAGCGCCTCTGCTTGGTCATGAGTCACGTATATGGCGGTTAGCCCTAAGTCCTTTTGTATAAACTTGAGCTCGCTGCGCATTCTAGCTCTCAGCTTAGCGTCTAAGTTACTTAGAGGCTCGTCCAGCAATAGAACATCGGGTTCGATCACTAAGGCCCTTGCAAGCGCCACCCGCTGCTGCTGTCCGCCGCTAAGCTGATTGGGATATTTCTTCTCCATCCCCTCCATTCTTACAAGTTTTAAAGCCCACTTAACTTTCTGGTCGATTTCACGGCTGGATAGACCTCTAGCCTTTAGGCCGTAGGCTATGTTGTCATATACTGTCATGTGGGGCCATAGCGCGTAGTTCTGGAATACCATCCCGATGTTGCGCGCATATGGCGGAACATCATTTACTCTGTTTTCTCCAAAAAAGATGTCGCCTTCATCGGGCTCATAGAGACCAGCGATTATTCTCAACATTGTGGTTTTGCCGCAACCGCTTGGCCCCAAAATGAAGAAAAGCTCGCCATCCCGTATGTCTAGCGATACCTTATTAAGAGCAACATATTTGCCAAACTTCTTTACAATATTTCTAAGCTTAACATCCACCAAGACTCTCTACCCTGCACCAAGAATGTAGCGAACTATTACTATAAATAATACTATGTATGATAGAAATAGAAAAAAGATCTAAATTGTTCATGCTTTTTTCTTTCGCACGTAAAATACCGCTGCAACAACTACAATAATTGCTATTACAGCTACTGCGATCATCATGAGTTGTTGCTGCTGCTGAAGGCGGGCCTGCTCCTCAAAATATTGGTCTATCATGCTTACAACGTTGCTGTACTTCTGTACTGCAAAGTTTCTCCACTCACTGATTTTCTGGTTTCTAAACTCTTGATCGCCCCATTTATCGGCAAGCTGAAGAGCTTCATCCTCGGACACTGGTACTTTAGTGAGTTCCGCAAGTGCTTTATTCCTTATATCTTCGGGCAGTTTATCCCAGTTGTCTATTATTTTCTTCC
Organism: archaeon; assembly: GCA_029258735.1. Taxonomy (GTDB): domain Archaea; phylum Thermoproteota; class Thermoprotei; order Thermofilales; family JAPDKD01; genus JAPDKD01. The sequence continues at coordinate 5,162 of JAPDKD010000104.1, forward strand.
AGGCCTTCACTAAGTCGTCGTGAGTATCAATTATTAAGGCGCCGAAGATGTCGTTCACAAGGCTCCACCGCTTTCCGCCTTTAGTTGAGTCGTACTTGAGAACGCTCTTCATCTCGAAGGGGTTGACGGGCACTATTGTGCGGTCAGCTAGCTTCTGATATAGCTCCGGTATTACGGACATCCTGCCTAGCGTGTACTCCTTAGGGCCATCTGGGTATTTGCCTGCGGGAAGCATCCACAGCTTCTGCCCATCCTCGCTTAAAACGAACTTTACGAAGATTCTAGCGAGGTCCTCGTGGGGAGCGTTTTTCAATATGGCTATGGAGTCCGGGTTTACGACTGTTAGTCCCTCAGGCATGACATAGCCTACGTTTTCAGCCCCCACCTTGGCTATCTGAGCCCAAGCGTAGAAGTCAATTGCCAAGCCATATGCCGCATCGCCAGCCGCGACGGTTCTGGGGACGGTGCTGCTGTGCTCGGGGAATTCTTTTGCGTTTCCTCCAATTAGCGTGATTATTTCCCAGCCCTTCTCCCAGCCATAGGCTTGCAGTATTATCTCGTAGCACATGTGGGTGCTTCCGCTGTGCCTTGGGTCTGCGCTTGAAACCCATCCAAAAGCGTCTCTAATAGTGAGGTCTTCCCACGTTTTTGGCTCGGGTAGTCCTAGGGATTGAAGGACTGGCTTGTTGTAGATTATTCCGAAGCCACTGAGTGCTGTGCCGAACCACATGTAGTCTTTGTCGTCGTACATCGGTATGCCTCCTATCTCCTTGGGTATTTTGTCAAGTATTGCCTTTAGCTCTGGGTCGTCTGCTGGATTGAAGGGTGCTAAGTAGCCTTCTGATTTCAGCTTAAGGAAGGGGTCTACGCCTCCTCCCCACATTATGTCCCATCGGCCTTCCTCGTGCTTGGAATACCAGTCTTCTATGGTTGCCACTACGTCGCTTGTACCCATGCTTTCCCAGACGATTTCTATGTCTTCGCCGTATTTCTGCTTGTACCATGCCTTGAATGCAGCTTCATACTCTTTCCTTATTCCTTCCCAATGCGGCGTAATGATGACTAACTGCTTAGCCTCAGGCGAAGCTTTAATTACGTTGGGCAACAAAGAAATCATTAACGCTGTAATTAGGAAAATAACCAGCGTTTTCCTCATTTTTCTCATCCATGCAAAAAATAAGGGGTCTAAAATATATTGTTATCGCTTACATTTTTCATAAATATGTAAAAATCATCGTTTACCCACTATCTCCACTAGTTTTTCTTTTACGAGCCTATATACGATGTACCCGCCAACCCCTGATGCGGCTTCAACGCCAATAAATACGTAGACGGTTCCGAGCAGTAAGGGAACGTTAAAAGTTATCCAAAGCGCATACCCAACCCAAGCTGAAACTACTGCTGAGTACAGTGTAAGCCCCAAAAAGACGCTTTTTTCCCGCAGTTTCCATATAAGCCATGCCCCTACAAACGTGGGAATAGCGCTTATAAGGTCTATCGGCCCTAAGGGCGACGCCAGGTTTCCTATTAAGACTCCCAGAGTTATTCCCCATATACCGCTCCATCCAAGTACTGGGACTAGCCCCACAAGCATGTCGGCGACGCGAAATTGGACTTCTCTAAAACTTATAGGCTGAAGGAGCCACACTAGAGCCGCGTATGTCGCTGCGAGTACACTAGTTTCAGCTATAAATCTTGACTTAAAAGACATGGATATCCTCTGTGAGAATTGCCTAGGGGCGGTTATAAGGGTTAGGTTTGCTATCTATTCTAGCTTTAGGTGGCTGTATAGTTTGTCTATGTCTTCTGGTTTCAGCTTCTCGTACTCTTCGGAGCTGCCCACATCAAACCATGTACCGTCAAAAAAGTAGGCGTGCACCTCAGCTCCTTCATCAATAATTTTAGGTATTACCTGCCCCACAAAATCTAGTTTACCTTTTGCTTCTCGGAAGTGCTCTAGAATTGCGGGTTTGAGCGCAAATATTCCTACAACTACGCTACCTTCAAGCCTCGGCTTTTCTAGAAGCCCCGTTACCACCTCATCTTCGACCTCAGCTACTCCCACGGGCACCCTGTAGCCCGTTGCAACGGCTATAGTTAAATCGGACGCTTGCTCTACGTGGTATTTCATCATGTCTCGAAGATTTACGTTGGCTAGTATGTCGCCGAACTGCACCACCCATGTTGAGGCATTAATAAACTGAAGTGCGTTTACCAGAGCTCCTCCCGTGCCATAAAGTTCCTTGCTGTCGTGTATGTATTGAATCTTAGCCCCGAATCTCGACCCGTCGCTGAAGTAGTTTATTATTTGCCTAGCCTTATACGAGACTAAGAGAGCTATATCGGTAATTCCGTGGTAAACCATGTGGCGGATAATATATTCTAAAACTGGTTTCTCGAGAGACCCGACAGGCAACATAGCCTTCTGAAGATAGTTAGATAAAGGTTTCAAAGCCTCTCCGCGCCCACCGCATAATATTACGCCTACAACACTACGCAACAAATTCACCTTACCTATACTAATTAGCTTCTCTAAAATATATAGAACTTTTATCAGGCACAAAGGTTATTACCCGTTTAAGCAGAAAGGGGGAGAGATGGGAGTGATATGTTTTATAAAGTTTTGGGTAGAACAGGCTACAAAGTTTCTATAGTAACTATAGGGGGCTGCGGACCGGGGTTCACAAGCACAGTGGATGAGGCTGTAAAGGCATTTGAACAGGCTTTGAAGGAAGGGCTAAACATGGTAGACATTGCGCCTAGCTACGGCAACGCCGAAACATACCTAGGACCCATAATACACCAGTACCGAAATAGGTTCGTAATTGCCGAAAAAACACTTGAAAGAACAAAAGAAGGCGCATGGAGAGAACTAAAAACCTCTCTACAAAGGCTCGGTGCAAAGTACTTCGACATCTACCAGTTTCATGCAGTCAACAAGCTCGAAGAGTTAGAGGAAATAATGGGAGAAGGAGGCGCTCTAGAAGCCTTTCTTGAAGCTCGAGAGCAGGGGCTAATAAAATACATAGGACTAACTGCTCACGCAGATATGCGGCTCGTAGTCAGGGCTCTCGAGCAGTTTGACTTCGACACGATACTCATCCCTGTATACGCCGCAGCGCTTACATCGCCATCACCGGAGAACGACTTCAGGCCAGTACTGAAAATAGCCGAGGATAAGGACATAGGAGTCATAGCCATAAAATCCATCGCTAGGCGCAGGTGGAAAACAGATTATAGAAGCTATAACACTTGGTACGAACCGTTCACCGAGCAAGAAGACATAGACCGCGCGGTGTGGTTTACTCTCTCCCAGATCCCCGTCGCCACTTACTCAATGGCTTGCGACGTAAGGCTGTGGCCGAAAATAATTCGCGCAGCCAAGAGGCTTAAAGTCCTAGACCCCAATGAGCAAGAGGAAGTAGTTGGTCATTTCAAGGATAAAGGGTCTGAACCACTATTTCCACACAAAGAATAACAATTAAAATGTTCCTGCGCTTTCTTAAGCAACATATATAGTCTTCCAGAACTTTTTAAAAATGGTGAAAAAGATGCTAGCGGTAGGAGTCAAGAAAGACGGCATTACATCTACATACGTATTCCCCTGGAAAGTAAGCATTGTAGCCTTCATGGCTAACCCCGTATTCTTGAAAGGTGAGAAGGTCGAGGAAACCCTCACAACGCTAGCTAAAGACCCCTTCTTCGACTTAATTGAGCTCGGACCCCTCAAGCCCGAGCACTGGCGCGTTGTGGAGAAACTTGCAGAGGAAACAGGCGTAGAATTCGCAATGGGCGCTCAACCCTATGTCCTCATGCAGGGCTATAACCCATCAGCAACAGACGAAGCAAAGCGTAGAGAGTTCGTTAAAAAACTAAAAGAAGTTATAGATGAGATATCTTCTCACGGCGTCTACACCGTAGCCTTTTCCAGTGGACCCGACCCAGGCCCTGAAAAGAGGGATGAGGCGCGTAAGGCACTTGTGCAGAGCCTGCTGGAAGTCACCGAATATGCCAAGGAGAAAGGCGTGATAGTGGTTCTAGAGACTTTTGATAGAGACTGGGACAAGAAGCAGCTCATAGGACCCATAGCGGAAGCGGTCGAAGTAGCTAAGCAGGTGAGAAAGGAGTACAGCAATTTTGGCCTGCTTTGGGACCTCAGCCACGCACCTATGCTAGGCGAAAAACCTGAAGACCTCAAAGTAGCCGCGGACTACTTGGTGCACATTCACATCGGATGCACTAAGAAAGTGTCTGACGGCTCCTTGAAGGACTGGCACCCTGGATTCTACAGGCCCGGCGCAATAAACGGCGTTGAGGAAGTAGAAGACCTTCTCCGAGTGCTCAAGGAGATAGGCTATGACAGGGCCATAGGCTTCGAAGTAAAACCCGAAGAAGGTCAGCTCTGGCTGGAGGTCGTTAACGCGGCTAAGGGAGTCCTCTACACGGCGTTCGCAAACTATGTAGCTAAATGGTGACATTAAGGATGGCTAAGCTGAAAATAGTATTCGAGAAGGCTGGAGAAGTTATCGTAGAGCTGGGAGACAAAAACCCGAAGACCGTTAAAGCGATTCTCGACGCGACGCCCTTCGAAAGCAGAGCGATGATCTGGGGCGACGAAATATACTTCTCCACTCCAGCTAAGGTAGGCGAGGAGAACAGCCAGCCTACTGTAGAGAAAGGAGACGTCGCCTACTGGCCTCCAGGTAACGCTCTATGCCTATTCTTCGGTCCTACCCCGGTCAGCGGTCCCGGCGAGATAAGGCCGGCAAGCCCGGTAAACGTGATAGGAAAAATAGTTGGAGACCTAGAGATACTGCGCAGGGTTAGGGAAGGAGAGAAAATTCGCGTGGAGAAAATAGAGTAAGGCGGTGTTTTTTCTATGCTTTTTTCTCAGCCGGGTAAAACTCTTCGATTCTGGAGAATATTTCGCAGAAATAGTGGTCGAACGATTATAGTCGCGCTGGACCACGGGCGCAGGCACGGGCCCATACCGGGTATAGAAGACTTCCGCGCGACAGTTTCAAAGATCGTAGACTGTGGCTCCGCCGACGCCTTGATGATGACGCCCGCAATGCTAGAGCGCGTCGCTGATCTAGTTGCTGGACGCGTAGGCATAGTAGCTAGAATAGACGGGACAGGTTCGAAGAAAGGTCCCGATGAGACAGACGACAGGCTTATATCCAGCGTTGAGCGCGCTTTAAGCCTCGGCGCGGATGCTGTATCCGTAATGGTGTACATAGGCGGCGATACAACAGCGGATAACTTGGAAAAGCTGTCCCGCGTAGCCGAAGAGGCATACTACCTCGGCGTTCCCGTTTTAGCGGAAGTCATACCTACACCCCCCGGGTTGCCCGACAAGTATAGTTGGACTGCGGTTGCGTACGCGTCTCGAGTAGCCGTAGAGATGGGGGCCGACATTATAAAGACGTTCTATACTGGCGAAGGCTTTGAAAAGGTAGTGAAGTCTGTGCCAGCACCCATAGTAATACTGGGAGGTCCAAAGCGGGAAAAGGTAAGCGAAGTGTTAGATGATGTGAAGAAAGCGGTAGAAGCAGGCGCTAAGGGCATAGCTTTCGGCAGAAATATCTTCCAGCATGAAGAACCCTGTCAACTGCTTAAGTCCCTGGAAGAAATAGTTCATAAAAAATAGGAAATCTATTTAGCTTTTTTTCCGAAGCGCCTCTATCTACTTTAACTTTTAAGATAGCGCTACGGGTTTCTTTTCTTTAAATGAACGCCAGCACGCTTCCGCTATTTCTACAGCTTTCTTGCCGTCGTCCTCGTTTACCACTGGCTGAGAGTCTTCAAGTATGGCTTTGATGAAGCTTTTATCTTCCTCCACGTATGCGTCGTAGAAGCGCTTCATGAACCACCGGTAACCGTAGTAGACTACGCCTTTCTCTGTTCCTATGGAGTATATTGGGTCGGCTATAGCGCCCACAAAGATTGTGCCCTTGGTCCCGTAGACCTCGGTTCTGAGGTAGTAGCCGAAGGTGTTCTTCCTGGTTCCGTGGATAAAGCCGAGAGCACCGTTCTCGAACTCAAAGTTTATATTCACTACGTCCAAGTCTCCTTTCTTCTTTATTTCGTCCCAAAT
>JAPDKD010000025.1 GCA_029258735.1 archaeon
TTTCATAAAGTGCTTGACCTAAAGCCTTAGCATTACGGACAATTTGTCTAGCATATTCTCTTCCAAATTCCATCATTTCAGCTAACGCCACTGCTACACCAGCAACATTATGAAGGTGATGATTACTAACCATACCAGGGAAAGTTGCCCTCTTAATCTTCTCAGCATACTTCTCCCACGAAGCCACCATGCCATGTTGTGGGCCTGGAAGAGTTTTATGGGTACTCATGGAAACTACATCTGCACCTTCACGTAAGGGATCTTGAAACACCTTACCTGCAATTAAACCTGCAACATGTGCAGCATCATAAGCAACAGTTGCACCAACACTCTGGAAGTATTCACCCAATTCCTTCACTGGATGTGGAAATAGGAAGAAGCTCGCTCCAAGCACTATGAACTTAGGCTTCACTTTTCTTATCTCTTTGCTTGCGGCATCGGGGTCGATGTTTATCTCCTTGTTATCGAAGGGCAGGGGCTTTGGCGTCATGCCTAACGCGCCCATTATGCCGTAGTGGCTGTGGCTCACATGTCCTCCTCCCGCTAGGGGGGTTATCATGGTAGTTGTGCCGCTTTCCCCGAGAGCGTAAAAGACTGAGCCATTAGCCGTCGTTCCGGAGATAGGGCGCAAGTCTACGAAGTCTGCTCCAAAAAGCTTAGATATTAGCTCTCCGGCGTAAACTTCTATCTCATCAATGTATTTAGTTCCCTGATAGTAACGCTTAAATGGCATGCCCTCTGCGTACCTGTGCATTGCGTCAGAAAAATAAACTGCATCCACAAGCGGAGAAGTAACGTTCTCGGAAGCTATGAGATTTATGCATTCGTGCTTTCTCCATTTGTTATGCTTCTCTACAAGTGATAGAACTTTCTCAAGCTCGGGCGGATGCATAAAAGTTCTTCACCATTAGAAGTACATATTAGTGTCTATTAATGTATTCTTAGCAGCCTCAGTTCTAGCGGATCAGACACCCAGCTTCCTGCCTTACACGGTTCGTCATCGGCCGAGAATATATTAACCTTAGCGAGCTAAAAAGCTACTCGTATTCAAGCTCCGTCATAAAATAATTAGGGTTTTCGCTGATTTTTATGAGAATCCATGCTCGAAGTTCTAGGGCTTCCTCGACACTTAGTTGAAGAAGAACTCTTTCTCTGGTTATGTTTGGTTTTTTTATTGGGTGTATGAAGCCGTTTCTTATTACTTCTCTCACATACTTCGCATAAAAGTTTCTAGGAAGGTTAAATACGTACCTGCCACTGCCTTCTTTAATTACGAGTATTTCCTCGTCCGTTACTGGCCACTGTTCTGGGTGCTGGTTACCTTTCCGCATACAAGCATCCAAGAAATATTCGCTTTAGAGGGAGTTATAATGTACATTCAAAATAATCGCTACATATTTATTTTGCAACTAATATTTCGCAGAGTTTCTCTATTCTTTCTCTCATAATAGGTAGAGAGAGCAGGCGCTTTAACGGCGGGCCACTATCTTCGCCTAATACAAGCCTGTATATGCTCCTGTAAACTTTTAGTCTCTGCTTTCTGGTAGTTAGACCATATTTAACAGATATTTCTTTTACTCTTTCTTGAATTCGCTCGGGCGTTGTCTCTTTCTTGACTTCGCCTAATACCTCTATTACAGCTTTCTTTACGTTATCTTCTAATTCTTCGAAAACCTTACGTATCTCGCTGGGCTGGGGCAAGATATTCTCGATGCCTACTTCTCTAACCCAGTTACTCGCCATTATGAGCCTTTTTTTAACGTCGGCAATCTCCCATTCCTCAAGACCCTTCAGCTTGCCTTGCTTCTTCAGAATTAGTATTCCATCCTCTAAGTCTCTCATCCAAATCGCTACCTTCGCGAGAGTCTTATAGGATACCCTTCTAGGCTTTCGGGGGGGCTCTTTGCTATACATCGTTAGCTTATATGTATCCAATATTAACCAGTTTTGTTTTTTCTTTTCTATTATTTCAAAATAAGTATTCTCGTATCTGTCGAACTCTTCAACGTAGTCAGGAATCTTAGTAAAGTCGAAGTCCCAGTGACTTAACGCTTCGCTAAATATATCGCCTACGTCTCGCTTTAAGATTTGGAATCTCAAAACTTCAGGAGGAGCGTATTTCAGCCATTCGTCTACTCCTAGTCCTATTCCGCGCCGCTTGCTGAATTTTTTGTATATTTTCTCGCCGTTTTTTGTCTCAACCCAGTAAATGAAGTCGTAAAATACTGGTACTGGGGGTTGTCGGCCGAATACTTCTCTCGCTACCGCGCTTCCTGTGTCATAGCCGCTGCCGCTTGCCATGTGGTCTTTGCCCAGGGGCTCGAAGTGAACGTTAAGGTATATCCACCTCAGCGGCCAGTCTATTCTCCACGGCGGCTTTCCCTGCGCTTTTCGGATATCTGCTATGCCTTCATGTCCACAACTCCCGCATTTGTATCGTACTAAATGTCCGTTTATTACTTCTAGAGGTTCAACTTTTTCGTCTATTCGACCGCATTTCTCGCATCTAGGCCTGTAGGGTATCCAGCCAGAAGGGTAGAGATTAACGTGTCCAGCTTTTCTACGAACCTCGTTTACTACGTTTCTGATCTTTTCCCTTCTTTCGACGACTTTCTCGATAAGCTTAATGAAGCCTGGAGCTGTGTGTAGCTCTTTTGCCCATTTAATTTTTATTTCGATGGAGTATTCGGGGAAAACCTCTTCCAGGGGTTTTATGAAGTGCTCTGCGTAGCTGTTATGGCATCCCCATGGGTCTGGTAATTCTTCTAAAGGTTTCCCTATGTAGGCGTTGGCTTCTCTTTTGAAGGATTTTGGCGCGAATTCGGGAGGCTGTCTAAAGGGGTCGCGACTATCTACCACGAGAAAGCCTTTAGCTTCGTAGCCTAGCTCTTTTAGTGCTTTTAGAACAGCGTCAGCTATCACCATGTCATTGAAGTTGCCCAAATGAATCTTTCCGCTTGGAGTAACTCCTGCCTCAACTACATAGGCGTCTTGATTGGGAAAGCGTTTTATTACTTCCTGGGCAGCTCTAAATGCGAAGTGGCGGTATTGCATCACAATTACGTAGAGTAATCAAGTATATAATATTGTAGTTAGTGATTATGTCTAAGCTTGTCGAGGTGATGGTGACGGGTGTATCTCCGGAAGTGAAGGCTAGAATAGAGGCTTTTAAGAAGATTCGCCAGCAGGAAGAAGAGGCAAGAAAAAGACTATCAATTGTAAGGCACAAGATAGCCGTTATCAGTGGAAAAGGCGGCGTAGGCAAGTCTTTCGTATCCACAAGTATAGCCTTAACTTTAGCAAAGAAAGGCTACAAGGTGGGCTTACTGGACTCTGACCTACATGGACCATCCATTCCTAAGTTGTTAGGTCTTCAGGGCCAAAAGATGAGCGCAGGGCCGCCCGGCATCTTTCCTGTTGACGGACCTTTGGGACTCAAGGTTGTATCTATAGACTTTATGCTTCCTTCTGAAAATGTGCCAGTTATTTGGCGTGGACCTCTAAAGACTGGCGCAATCAGACAACTTTTATCGATGGTCATGTGGGGGCCTCTCGACTTCTTAGTGATAGACTTGCCGCCTGGCACTGGAGACGAGCCGCTGAGCATAGTGCAGTTGATTAAGGATCTGGATGGCACAGTTATTGTTACTTCTCCCTCCGATCTCGCGAGAGTAGTCGTTAAAAAGGCTGTAGCTTTCGCGAAGCAGCTGAAAGTTCCCATTATAGGTATTATTGAGAACATGAGCTATCTTAAGTGCCCTAGGTGCGGCGAGGTAATCCGGGTGTTTGGGCAGGGAGCCGGTAAAAAGATCTGCGAGGAAATGGACGTGGAATTTCTCGGAGAAATACCCATTGATCCCCGCATATCTGAATGCACCACTAGAGGAAAGCACTTCCTTGAATGTTACCCCGAATCAGATGTAGCTAGAGCAGTTGACACTATAGCGGAAAAAATAGTCAGCAAGATAAAAGAGATGAAAGAATAAGGGCTTAAGCACCATGGAGTACGGGCATTTAGGCGCTGCTGCCAGATCCACGCTTTATAAGGTCTTATCACTTGCTTTTGAAGCGCCTTCAAGAGAGAGCATAGAAACCATCTTAGCTCTTGCTCGGGAATATGACGCCGCACTACAGGTTCTAGAAAAAATCGGGTACAACATTAGCGACTTAGGCCTCGAGCTTTACTCCGAAATTCCTTTAAGTGCAAAGGGAGTCGCCGAGCTTAGAGTGGAATATATTCGCCTCTTTCTCGAAGGTAGACGAAACCTGTTGAGGGAAGCTGCCTATAAAAGAAAGATCCTCGAAAAAGACCTTGAACTGCGTTTTAGTAGGGTAAATATGCAGGTTGATGAATATGGTTACCCTGCAGACCATATTGTTCTAGAGCTGGAATACATGCATCGCCTCGCTCTCCTCGAAGCCTTAGCATGGAAAAACGCTAATCCCTTAAATACGATAGCAGAAGAAGCCTTCTTTCTCTCACGTCATCTAATTGAACTAGCGCCCAGCATTGCGCAGGTAACGGCTAACTCTAGCTTAAAGTTTTACAGGATACTAGGCTCACTTCTTGCAAGATATGTTACTAAAGACTATAATATTCTTTTCAAACTAGCACAGCAGCTCTTTTAGCCTTGCTCGCGCATTATCCGCCTAAACTTTTCTATTAGCTCGTTTAGTATCATGTAAACCTGTATTGCGTCTTGCTTGTTAACCACAAATATTGAGTCCGTATGACATGAAATGAACTGAGTAATGTTTATGCCTTTTGAGGACAACATTGAAGTCACGTAGGATACTACTCCAGGAGTTTCCAGTATTTCTCTTGGGCTTGTCATAACTATGGCGGTTTGGTTCTCAATAACGGCTTCGATGAAGTTCGAGGGTATTTCCTGTCTGAGCTCCTCGTAGACGTTATTGTCCGCTATGAAGGTCATGTGTCCAACTCCTTGAGTAATTTGGAAAAACCTAGCCTTCTCGGCTTTCTCGAATAGCTTCGACATCATTTTATATGCTCCCTTCTCCCATAGAGTTATTACCACAATGTCGTCTACAAATGTGAGAGAGCTGGCCCCAATTACTCGTATAAGAGATTTTTCCAGCGATTTCTTTTGTGCTGTCTCGTATCGTGCGAGTCTTACGATAGCCATTTTTACTGACGCTATATTAACTTTTGACCCAACTCTTTTCTCCACATCATCGATTAAAAAGCGGGCAAGCGCTGAATAGTTCACTATGTTCATCTTCAGTGCCTCAACTACGCATGGCCTAACCATTAGTGCATCGCGCACCGCTCTGCTGATACTCGCTTTCTTTCTCATATTACCATATATATATCACATCGAATTATTAATTATTTTCCATCTAATATTTTCCTTTCTTAAAATAGTTCAAATGAAACATTTTTTTGTGTTCTATAATTATTTATGTTACGTTTAACTTAAATAGACCACAGATTTTTGATATCCGATAAACATGAAGCTGGACAAGACCCTAATAGTAGGGTTAATAATTGGACTAATAATAGGCGCTGTAATAAGTTACGCGCTATCCTATTCTCAAATCTCCGCACTACAGAAACAACTATCATCATTGGAGAAAGAAGCTCAAAAAATTACGTCAATGCAGGAAAAAATTGCCCAGTTGGAACAGGAGCTTAGTAAATATAACAAGTCATACGTTGAAGAAATTAAGAAAAGAGGGAAGCTGATTCTCGGAACATCCGCTGACTGGCCTCCCTTTGAATACGTGGACAAGGATGGAAATATTGTTGGAATAGATATTGAAATAGCTAAGAAGATCGCGGAGAAGCTCGGCGTAAAGCTGGAAATAAAGGACATGAAGTTTGCCGCGTTGATCGAAGCTCTCAGAAACGGGTTGGTAGATATTGTAATTGCAGACATGACTCCGAAGGCAAAGAGAGAGCTGCTAGTAGACTTCTCTATTCCCTACTACTTCTCGAAAGGTTACGCTGTTGTAACGCTTAAAGGAAAGGAAGTATCAAAGGTTGAAGATCTTTACGGTAAAAAGATAGGTGTTCAGCTCGGAACAATACAGGAGGAATGGGCAAATGATAACTTGAAGGGTAAGGCAGAAATCTATTCTTACGACAAGGTTTATCCCGACATGGTCATGATTCTGAAGAGAGGCGACATAGACGCCATCATAGTTGGAGACGTTATAGCGAGCGTTATAACGAAGAAAGACCCCGACTTAACTGTAACCATGTATGTGGGCGGCACGAGCATAGGAGCCGCTGTAGCTGTTCCTGAAGGTGCTGAGGACTTGAAATACGTTGTAAACCAAGTCATAGAGGAGCTCCTAGAGAGCGGCGAAATGCAAGCCATATTCGAGAAAGAGTTCGCTAAGTACCTTGGAGCCGACTAAAGCCTAACGGGCGAATAAAAATGCTCGACACCCTTTTTTTCATAGCTAGTATTATACCCTTCCTTATCCAAGGAATATCAGTAACGCTTCAAGTAACGCTGTTCGCTTTTGCGATAGGCCTAGCTCTTGCCTCGCTCCTTACTCCTATTAGGGTTTTTGCTCCCGTGTCGCTTTCGTGGCTTCCCCGAACCTATGTGGAGCTTTTCAGGGGCACGCCGCTCCTTGTTCAGCTATTCCTAATATACTTCGGCCTCCCTAGTAAGGGAATAAAACTCGACGCATTAACCGCGGGAATACTTGCGTTGGGGTTAAACAGCGCCGCATACCAAGCTGAAATTTTCAGAGCTTCGATAAAAGGTATACCGGAAAGCCAGTTCTTGGCTGCCGAGTCGCTGGGCATGTCTAGGCTTCAAGTTTACAGGTACGTGGTCTTTCCCCAAGCGTTTAGAATAGCTCTCCCAGCCTTAGTCAACGAGTTCGTTACTTTAATGAAGGAAAGCTCGCTCGTAGCCATAATCGGAGTAGCTGAACTCACACGCAGAGGAGAATACCTAGTTGCTTATACTTTTAGGGCACTTGAAGTCTATATTGCAGTAGCGATGCTCTACCTAGTTCTATGCCTGACCTTTAGTCAGGGCGCTAAAATCATTGAGAAAAAGCTAAAAATACCGGGCTACGAGAGGTCGAGGTAGGATGAAAAATCTTCTACTTGTAGAGGACTTGTGGGCTAGCTATGGCGAACACATGGTGCTTAAAGGCGTCAATTTCGCGCTTAAAAAGGGAGAAAAAGTTGTCATAGTCGGTCCAAGCGGCTCAGGTAAATCGACACTGCTTAAGTGCATCGTAAGGCTTGTAGAGCCTATAAAGGGGAAGATATTCCTCGACGGCGTGGAGGTAACTTCGCCTAAAACCGACATAAGAAGCGTTCGTGCAAAGACCGGCTTTGTTTTCCAAAATTATAACCTGTTTCCACACATGACCGTTCTAGAGAACATCGCATTACCGCTACGCATTGTCAAAAAACTTACAAAAAAAGACGCGGAAGAAAAAGCAAAAATAATGCTGAAAACCGTGGGAATGGACGCGTACATGGACAAGTACCCGCTACAACTCAGCGGGGGGCAACAACAGAGAGTTGCGATAGCTCGAGCCTTAGCCATGGATCCGATACTTCTTCTTCTCGACGAGCCCACAAGTGCACTCGACCCGGAGCTTAGAGGAGAAGTTTTAGATGTTTTGCGGCGGATAGCTAGAGAGGGCATATCAATGCTTATTGTTACGCATGAGATGGACTTTGCAGAGGAAGTAGCGGACAGAATGTTGTTCATGGAGGATGGCAAGATACTGGCGGCAGATAGTCCTGCAAAGCTTATACATTCGCTGGAAAATGAAAGGCTAGTAAGATTTTTCAGGAAGCTGAAAGCTTAACCGTATATTTTTATTTTCCCTGCTAAAGTATATTTTAGAATGCTGAAACGAACCCGAAAGGAGGCTTTGCCCATGACTTGGGCCGTCGCGGCTGAGATTAGTGTAGCTTTCTGAGGTCGATGTATGTAGTTTCTTTCTCTGTTTCAAGTGCTACGCACGTAAGTGTTTTCTCAACTCCAGGTATAGAGCGAAGCTTGTCTACCACGAATTCCGCCAGCTCCTCCACGTTTCTCACGCGAACCTTAAGGAGTATATCCCAGTCACCTGTGATTATATGCACTTCTTGGACTTCGCTAAGCTCGCTTATCCTCTTAGCTAGTACACGCTGCGAAATGCCAGCTTCCCGTGAAAAAGCGACAAAAATGAAAGCTAACGTCGAATAGCCCAGCTTGTTAGCGTCCAGAATAGCTCTATAATTTTTTATTATCCCTATTTTTTCCATCTTTTTTATTTTCGAGTGAACAGTAGTTATAGGCGAGCCTATTTTCCTAGCTATTTCTTTTATCGACTGTTTAGCGTTTCTTTGCAGTTCCTCAAGTATCCTGAGGTCTTTATGATCGAGGCTCACGGCAACCATATTAGATTTTACCATGCAAACATATATTAACTCTTACAGTTTAACCTTTTCACGTTTCGTCTCTTTTCTAAGGAAGATACTTTATCTAGTTGTACTTTTTAAGGAGTGATAGACATGGTGAGGTGCGAGTATTGTGGTAAAGAAATCTCGCTGCCATATAGATGTAAGTATTGTGGCGGAGTATTCTGTGTGGAGCATATATTGCCTGAGAAGCATAACTGTCCAGGGTTGAAAAAGGCCCTTTCTCCGGACATTATTAAGCTAGCTGAAAAATCACCCGAAACTGGTAGAGCCTATGAGATCAGCTACGCTTATTATCCCCGCCCCAAAGTTAGAAGGCAGAAATTGTTTTATAGAGGAGAAATACGCGATCTAGTAATTGCATTTTTATCCGTGCTTTTAGTCTTCTTTTATCCTTGGGGCTTAACGCCAATTGGGTTTGCGGGAATATTTCTTGCCGCGCTGCTAGCATTCATATGCCATGAACTGGCTCATAAATTTATGGCACAACATTACGGGTACTACGCGAGGTTTACTCTGCATCCCATGGGGCTACTCTTAACCTTCCTCTCCGCCGTGCCTTTCTTCCCTATAAAAATAGTTATGCCCGGCTCCGTGGTTATCTACTCCGGCTACCTAGGCAACTCACGAAACATGGGCATAGTCGCCGCCGCCGGGCCTATAGTAAACATTTTATTTTCCATTATTCTGCTCTTACTACCAGCCTCGCCCATAACTCGGCTAGCCATACACCTAAATGCTTTAGTCGCCGTTTTTAACCTCATACCTTTCGGCGTGCTGGACGGAAGAAAAATAATTGCTTGGAATCCAGTCGCGTGGCTAGTTTTAATGGCTGCCAGCGTTGCGCTGTTTATAATAGTGTGGTAACAATGAATGCGAATATCCGAAGAGCTAATATTAGGGATCTAAATGGAGCTATAGAATGCGAGGTATCAATCTTAAAGAGCCTTTATGGAATATTGCCGCAGATATACGTGGATGAGTCGATAAGCTATCTTAAGAGCCTTGCAGCCAAGAGAGACTTCGAATCGAAGATTCTTGATTCATCTTACGTGTTTTTGGTTGCAGAAAAAGCAGGCGAAATTGTCGGCATAGCTAGAGGTTTCCTAGAAAAAGGCGGGGTGGGATGGCTGAGCTTTATAGGCGTAAAACCCTCACACAGAAAGAAAGGTATAGGAACCGCCCTTCTCAGGCGCTTCATCGACGAACTTTCCAGCCTCGGTGCACATAAAATTTCCCTCTATACTTCTCCCGTACTTATTGACGCAGTGAAGCTCTACGCAAGACTAGGCTTTATTCCCGAAGGGTTCCTCCGAAAACATTTCTACGGGATAGACTTAATACATTATAGCCTCTTTTTGTATTCACAGTAAACTAAGCTCTAAAACATTTTTCATCGATTTCTTTCCATATAAAAACGAAGCATGGATCAATCAATTCTAGCCTAAAATGATGAAACAGAACGCTTGGTATAATTCTAACCTAAGTCGAGTTAAAAGCTCGCGGATCCGCTGAACGAGCCAACTCTCTTTTTAGTAATTAACTAAAAGAAAAGGACGTCATAGCATCAAGGGGATTGTTTCTGAAGGGAATAAAGCTTCATCGCTCACAGTTAAGTGACCTTGTTAAGCGTTTATTTTTTTATTTTGCTTGCCCAACATTATTATGATGCTTGCTTTAAGTTTCCTCGAATTCATAGGACTTATCTTAGGCTTCGTATTGATAGTCATTTTAATCTACATTCTACTATACGAATATAAGCTCATGAGAACAAAAAGAGCCGCAAAAGTGATTGTAAAGCCTAAAGAGTAATTTTTCCGTTTTTTAACTTCAGCTCTGACGTAACTTTTTCCAATTGCGCCTTATCTCTAAGAACCTTTTGAAGCACATTTTCGTGCCATCTTAGGCCCTTCCTTATAGGCCTTGGATACGCGTCAATCCGGCTACCCGAAAGAAAACCACGCAAATGAAGGAGCCTTAGGAGCAATTCTTCAACGCCTAGTGAACCACCTTCCCGAACAATGCGGTAAACTTCTGCGAGCGTTGGGCGCACAATATAACGCGTCCCTAAAAGATAGAACCCACAACAGTCAGGCGAACTATGTACTGAGAAAAAGCCCTCCTTGCACGTGGCGAATTTTAAACCTTTCTTTCTCATTATTTCGCTTATAGCCTTAATTCTTTGTTCCCTATAGTTTAGAGGGGGCTTAACGGGCCCCCTTCCGTTATGCACTCCATAGGATTCCCACTTTAATCTATACGGCTCATTACTGGTCGCCAGCTTCTCATAAAAGTTTAGTGCATGCTCTTCAATTCTTAAATACTCGACAACTACATGCTGCGCTCCCACCTCACTAAATCGCTCCGCAGCCCTCTCAGCTATCTCGTCCACATCTGATAAGCCGGGTATAAGAGGCTGGTATCTTATAACTAACGGGACCCCTCTCTCAGCTAGTCTGCCCGCAGCATCTAAAACCTCTTCCGGAGGCGGCGCGTTAGGCTCCAGCTTTTTCCACTCATCCGTTATTGTTGAAACGCTTATCTGAAGAACTAAAAGCCCCCGCTGAGCTAGCTCAAGAATTCTGCCCCGCCAGGGCTCCTTACTTATCAATGTTGAGCGCGTATTCAGGACTATGTCGGTCCCACCCCCACATCCGCGAGCATAGTTCCAGCGGTCGTGTCCTTGCTCGTGACGTAGGGATAAGTGCCGTGAATCAGAGAAAGGCCAAAGCCCTGGCTCCCCTCTACTAGAACCAGAGCTC
>JAPDKD010000069.1 GCA_029258735.1 archaeon
GGTTCGGTTCATAGCCCACGGCCCGGGCTGGTGGGCTCATATACAGGCTAATCCGCCTGGCAACGCATATCCCAAGGGTGAAATAAGGGAGGAGGGGCTTGCACCTAAGCTATTGAGGGAATTCAAAAACCTCTACGCCGACATATCGGCCACGTCGGGCCTTAACGCTTTGACGCGGGACCCAGAGTTTGCGCGCCGCTTTGTGGAGGAGTTTCAGGACCAAATAGTCTACGGCACGGATTTTCCGTGCATGGGAGAGAGCAGCCAGTATGGGCCTAACAGGCTTCACCTTGAGGCGCTCAACAGCTTAGGCGTCAAGGAAAGGGTTTTAGAAAAAATATTGTGGGAAAATGCTGAGCAGATGCTGGGCTAGCCAATCCCTTTCCTGACTATTTCTTCGATAATCGCGTTAACCTCGGAAAGATGTAATACGTTGGAGGGCGGCCTGACGCCAGACTCTACATCTTGGAGCGGGTCGCTGCAGAACATTGCTTCGCTTACCTCGTTAAGGAATAGGCGCGGAGGTAGAATGGCTATAGCCCTTATTTGGCCCGCTTTAACGTCAGCTAAGTTAGTAATCACTGTGAACATTTCAGCGCCCGTGGACACGTTCGTTACGTAAAGGTTTCGTGAGCCTCCGAGCTTGGAGGATGATTCGATTCTTCCAGCCGCTATGTCTACTGCGTATTCGGGCTTATTTTCCTCGCCGAGCGCTAGCCTGCCGGGCAGTCCCTGCAGCATTCTTCCGCACCATTTTAAGCGTGCGAGCAGGAGCTTGGCTCCCTCTTTTTCGGGCTTCGGAACTATCCTTACCAGTTCGAGTATCTCTGCTCCTAGTTTGCTCAGGTTTAGGGCTGGCTCGCAGCTAGCCAGCTGGTCTGACGGGAGGAATGAGTATTTTAGCTCTAGGATCTTGGAGCGGGCTTGCCTAGCTATGTTTCGGAGCTGGTCTTTTTTGCCGGGTATGGGTATCCTTATCGTTTCGGTTGCTTTGGTCATCCATTCTGCAGCTTTTTCTGCAGCCAGGATTCTATAGTCCTTTGAAGTATTCATTTTTCATCCCGAAAATATAGCGAGGCTTTTCTGATAACGTTATCCTAAAAATCCGCTCCAAAAAACTGCATTGCATGAATTTTTACATGAAATTAAGCGGATATAGGAAAGTATATTACGTGGTATTTCTATTTTTTAGCTGGTAAAAAGTATGTGGGAAATTATTTTGCTGCTTTTAGCTATAGCTGTGCCTATCATATTAATATTATATTTTGTAGGTATATACAACCGATTTGTATCGCTCAAAAACGCTGCTGAGGCTTCGCTCAACCAGATCAAGGTAGGCTTGAAGAAGAGGCTCGACCTTATTACTGAACTTGTGGAGGCTACTAAGAGTTATGCTAAGTATGAGAGGGAGACCTTGGAGAAGATAACTAAGCTGCGCACGAGCGTTTTCGCGACGCCCAGCGAGGTTTCCGAGGCGGAGGAGGAGACGAGGCGCCTGCTCGGTCGAGTGCTGGCCGTCGTTGAGGCTTATCCCAGCCTTAGGGCTTCTGAGCCGGTTGCGAAGCTCATGGAAGCCGCGCGCTCCGTGGAGGACGAGATTGCTAGGCTGAGGTACACGTATAACAGCGTCGTGCAGCAGTATAATACTATGATAGACACGTTCCCCTCTAGCGTCGTGGCGTCTATGAAGGGCTTTAAGAAGCTGCCCTATCTGAGGATGCCTGAGGATGTCGAAAGGAGACCTAGCTTATCTTTCCAGGTATAGGTATGTCTGAGGAAGTAAAGTGGCTACTAATTACTATAGTTGTAGCCCTAGCCATAGGGCTCGGCGCGAGAAGCATAGTGTACTTCATAGCTAACCCTCTGCCAGACAACTACGTGGAGAAATACGTTGTGGAGCTTGCGGGAGGCGGCTACCTGACCGAAGAGTACACCTACGTTGTAGGCGAGCCGGGTCATCATTTCCTTTACAGGTTTTGGAGAAGCCCGCTCTACGTTGCTGGCAAGGGGTCGGGAGCCCGCATAGAGCTTATTTCAGTCTCCTGCCCGGCTGGCTCGATCCCCTATCTTCGCGACAATAATGGAGAAATCCACGTTTTAAGTCAGGAAGTTGAGGTTAAGTATCTGCTTGTTTGGCTTGAAAAGGCGTACTATAACGAGGCTGGCTGCCTGTTTCCTAAGGGCATAGAGCCGGGTAAGTACATTGTTACCTTTAAATACCGCATTTACCCCGCCATGCACTGTGACCAGAACTACTGCTTTCTCGAGCTTAACTTGGCTGATAAGCACATCCCATACGAGCATGTAACCATTTCTATTGTGGATTCGGCAAGCTTGGAGGCGATAGAGGTTCTCGGGGACGACGTCGCGTGGAGAGGAGAAGAAAGCACCATATTTGTCGACTGCTGGAGTCCTGAGGACTCGGCTCTAAAGCTTTACTTCCTTTATAAAGGTGCTCCGTACGGATTAAGAGAAAGCGTAGAAAGTGCGCAAGGAGAGTACGCGTCCAAGGTTTCGTGGGAGGTTGACTTACGCCGCTCGCTGAAGCTTGCCACGGATATTGTCCCCCTAATTGTGCCGCTTATACTAATTCCGGCCTTGTATTGGCTTTGGGGACGTGAAACTGAGTCGCCTGTTGTTCCCAAGCATCTTTATTTTGTTCCGAATAGGAAGCTTAAGCCGTGGCAGGTGAACCTGCTCTTTAAGGGAAGCGCGGGGTCTCTAGATATGGACGCGGTTTCTGCGACGATTGTTGATCTTGCTCGGAGAGGATACTTGGTAGTTAGGGGTATTAGCGACGAGGATTTAGAGATTATAGTGAATTCTAAGCAGGACTTAGTCGGCTTAGATGGATATGAGAAGGAGGTTATAGAACTGGTAAACCTTTTATCTCGCGAGCGAGGTGCTTGGCGGCCGAAGGAGACTAAAGGATTAGTTAAGTCTATGAGCCGTACTGAGCGCAGAAGACTGCATCGCGTCATAAAGAGGCTTCTAAACTACCCTGCGAGGCGTTTAACTGGGAAGTACGTGTCTGCACCGCCAGTGTCTGTTATGGGCATTTCAATAGCTCTTTTCTTTTTGAGCTTCATTCTACCCATTCTCGTGGATTTCGAGTCTCCGCTCTATTATCCGTGGAGCATATCTCTATTTGTTATTCCTATGACTGTTGCAGCTCAGCTGTTCGTGGTGTCTCTCGCTCCAGTTCAGATATTTGGTAGGTGGAAACCGGGCAGATTTAAGGAGAAGCTCGAGTGGGAGGCGTTTAAGAACATGCTTAGAGACTTAGCTATGATTCCTAAGGCTCAGCCTCAAGACGTGGTTGTTTGGAAGGAGTGGCTAGCCTACGGTACGGCTCTGGGTGTTGGCGACCGCGTAGTGGCGGCTATGAGGCTGCGTGGCATAATCGTTCCAGAGGCGGAAGCCGCAGTTGCAGTCTCCAGCGGTTTGTACGCTGCTTATTCTGCATCTGCGCCGTCCTCTTCCTCGTCTGCTGGGGGAGGAGGGGGAGGGGGCGGCTTTGGAGGTGGTGGGGCAGGGGTTCGGTAGGTAATCTCTTTTTCTCCCTTTAATTTATTTTTTTAAATTATTAGTGGTATGGTAATTGCCATATTTGCAAGTTTGAATGTTAACGATGCCTTAAAATCGGCCTTATGCTGTCTTGTGGCCGTAGCTTTATCTCGTACGAGGTCCGTATGCGTTGTTGATGCTGATGGAGGTGCCAGTAAAATCTTTCATGTTGAAGGAGAGGCGGGACTAGGCGATCTTAATGACGAGTTGAGACTACGAGATGTGGTGTTAGAGATTGAAGTAGAAGAGACCTGGCCGACGGATAAAAGTTTCTTGGGTGGCGGTGTAAAGCCTAGGCTCTGGATAGTTCCAAGGGGATCAGGTAAAGTCGATGCGAAGAAACTTGCTGAAGTAATAATGCTACTTAATAGTTTTGTGGATGTTTTGGTCGATATTCCCGGGAGTAAGCTTCACGAGTATAATAATTTGCTTAGAAGAGCTGATTTTGCTTTTTGGTTGGCTGATCCCTGTAGTAATGGTGTAAACTCGATTTCTAGCTTAATCGGCCACTGGAAAAAGGAATACGTTCTTCTGCTAATTCGAGAATCGTCAAGCTGCGAAAAAGAGAAGCAGCATTGGCAGCTCAATAATAATGTCTTTGAATTAGAATTCGATTCAACGTTTAAACTTCTCCTTAAGAATCCCGAAAAGGCCCTGCGTAAGATGAAAAGAGTTACGGCAAAAAGAATCGAAAAACTGGCTGAGCATTTTACATCATCCTCAGGTGTGGATTATGGTTAGGATTTTAGGTAAGCCGTTCCAGAACTATCCAGACCTAAAGCTAGGCGAAGAAAATGGTTTAGAATCCTTCTTTAAACATATTAAGGACGCTAATCATGAGGAAGCTTTAGACTTAGTAGGCCAAGCAGCGCATCATCCAATATTCAATCTTATACCGTTCAATATTGATTTGTCTGAACATGATGGAGATTCCGATTTAGTGGCTGCAATAGCTGGAGCATGGAGCACTGATGATATAGAGTTTTTGGAATTAGTTGCTAATCTTCTTTCACAAATTAGACAGGAAAGAGAGAAGCTGGAAGAAGCTCTTTCGCTTCTGACAAAAACTACTCGTCGTCTAGAACGCATAATTCATAGGTTAGCGAGCAGCTTGGAGGAGGACTAAGTGTTGAGATTATTAGAACTTGCGAAAGAAAAGATTCGCAGCAGGCTGAAAAGTGGATTACCTGAAGTCTCTGGGCGTAAGCCGCCCAAGGAAGCTGTTTACACTGTTTACGTGACACCTTTCGGGCCAGTATTTAAAGATAATAATGGGGTACTACTTCCTTTTGCCACGCGAAAGCACGTTTTCCACGACCTTGCACCGTTATTCTACATTAAGGGCGCGCAAGAAGTCTTTCTATCCGCAAAGTCTAAGTATGAGGGAAAATACTTGGTGACGGGCATAGTTACTGTTAACGGAAAACGTTTTCCATTTAAGGCTACTGCGGATTTTGAAGCTATAGTCCTAGACTTAGTGCGCGTTACTGGGGCAAATATTAGCTTAAAGAACCCTTCAACGGTCATAGAGTATGGAGGGTGGAGAATATACTTAAAAATGCCCAGTATTGCTGGCGGCGAGTGGGAGCTTGAGGCAGCTAAGCTGCTCCCTCCTCCCTCATTGGCGTCTTATGGCGTCTTAATTGCCGCTAGAATTCTAACGCTTGGGCTAACTCGGATAGCGACACTGATTATTGGTGAACCTGGGGCTGGGAAAACTACGTTGCTGAATTCGTTGCTGATAGAGGAGTTGAGGCTTTTTCCTTTATTAAGAACGGTAATCGTTGAGACTGTGCCCGAGCTGTTCGTGCCTCTAAATCTGAGAAGATATGTAAGTAGGCATGTGGCTAAAGACGGGGATATAGGTAGGGTGCTTAAAAACGCCATTAGATATTCTCGCCCAGACGTCCTTTTCGTAGGTGAGATAAGAGCCGGAGACATAGATTTCGTTGAAGCTGGAAGAAGTGGAACTCCGACGATAAGTACTATGCATAGCCCCAATGCTATGCTTGCTCTTCACGCAATCGCTATGCACGCTCGAGCAAGGCTTGGACCTACCGTAAGTCTCGGAGATATAGCCGACTATATTAAATGCTTTATAGAGGTTAGGAAGGTTCACGCAGATGCTATTAAGCGTGGGGTCATCGCCGGTATAGCTTTAAGCGACGGTAAGAGGCTTCGCTACATATATCGTAGAGGCCGGTTCTGCCCTGACAGCGAATTTTTAGACCTGCTTTCCTCCTATGATACTGTTATTGCATTGTCTATTGAAGCTCTTTATGATCACATTAGACACAGTATATCGGTTTTGAATGAACGTGGCGAAGTGTCGGCTTTAAAACCTTTCTAAAATACTTTTTTGGTGAGAGAAAGGTGCCTAGCAGTGTTTCAACAAGTATAGTTTTTATTTCAAGCATAGCTGTAGCCGTAATAGTTGCGGGACTAATACTCTTTGTAGGCTATATTTGGGGGCACAGACCCGTTCCTGTTGTGCTTCCAACGCCGTACTGCCAGGGCGGGCAGGTTAAGTTTCAGCTTCAGAACCAGGGCACGGCGCCCCTGGATTTAAGTAAGGTGAAAATTAACGGGGTGGCTGTTTGTGGGTCCAATACTCTCGCTCCGGGCGAGACCGCAATCTGCAACTATGACGCGGGAGATAGTTGCCCAACACGCTTGGTAGTGGATGTTGAGGGAGTGGGAAGCTTTACTATAACAGTTACTCAGACGGGGTAAATTTTTGAAAAGAAAAAATAAATTATTAATTTTTCTTAAAGATTCCCTTTTTTCGGGGCATTCTACCCCGACCCTCGACGAGGCCGAAAGGTTAGCGCTTTTGCTAATGCTAGTGTATAGTCCCTTGCCTCCCATTGCGACTATAGAGGCTACTGGGTTTGAAGCTGACGAAGAAACCCTAAAGGCTGCCCAAAAGGATACCGTGATCGGGGGCAGAGAAAATCTCTCATCTTTACTCGACAACGAAATAAACGCTTTAAGGAGAAGTCTAGAGCTTGCCGATTACAACATTAGCCAGGCCTACTCGGCGGTTAGCAGCATAGCTACGACGGTTTACGCCATGATAGCTGCTGTTATTCTCTTTGTAAGCCCTGAAATAGCTAAGGTTGTGGGATATAGTATTGCCGCTGCGACTATAGCACTGTCTGCACTGGGATTAAGCGTATATCCGAGGGCTATAGCCTTACCTTCGAGGAAGAAGCACTTCTTAATTCCAGTTGTGTCCATACCTTTAGCTGCTCTTACTGATCCGCTTTTTGCTTTACTTGTTGCAACGATCCCATCCGCCCTTCTTGCCTTCTTGGAGAGGAAGGAATATATCACGACCTTTGAGGAAGCGCTGGAGCGTCTAAGGGACGCTGCTAGTAGGCCGTGGGCTTCTCTCTCAGCGGTTTCTGTTGAATGGCTTAGGAGGCAAGAAGGATGGATACTAATCGACGCCTTAAAAAAGCTGATAGAGCTTGCTGGTTTACACGGAGCGCCTGAAGCTCTCACTAAAGCGTTGGAATCATACGAAAAGATGTATAGCTACATTGAGAGTTTTAGTCGGAAGGGCTTGATGATGTTCGCTTACACCCTGATTGGCGCAGTCGTGACGGCGACTGCTCTAGCTTTAAGCCTAGCTACGGTAAGGCTTCTATCTCCGCATCTTCAGGGCTTTTCTACGGGCTTTTCTTTTCAAGTGCCATCGCCGAAGATTCGCCTTCATTTTATGGCTAGCTTGGCTTTGATTTCGCTTGGTCTGGCTCTTTTAACCAGCTGGTGTCGCGAGGGAACGTGGCGTTATTACTCGATGTATCTCCCGTTCATCGTAGCTAGCTGTATTGTCGGCTGGTTTGTGGGGGACAGGGCTGTTGTGTACCTGTTTGGGTGGGGTGGGAGAATTTGAGAGTTGATGCTGTGGCTGCTGTTATAGCTTTCGTTCTATTTGTTTCGATACTTTTCAGCTTTTTGTCTTTGCCCTTGTACATGTCTTGGGTTGATGTGTGGAGTTATGAGAAGTGCAGATTCACATATAATGTGAGCGTAACGGGAAGCAGTTACCTATATGTTATAGTAAATGGTACGCTTGGCAAATACGTTTGTCCTTAGGGTTGCGGGTTTTTAATTATTTTATAAAAAGTTAGAGGGCAAACATGCGCTTTTTTCACATACTTTTTGCGGCAGCGATATTATGCATCATCGTGTTCTACATTTCTCCGAGAGGCGGCAACAGTGAATACGTTAGGAAGGTAGTTCTTAGAGTAGAGAGCAGAGGGGAGGGGCTAGTATACCTTAATGGCACGCCTGTCAATAACTTAGAGGTCAAATTAGCACGTGGAGTTAAACTGAGTTTTTCTGCTAAGCCTGCTAAGGGGTGGCGCTTTGCGTACTGGGCGGTGAATGGCAACAAGCTTGTGGAGCGAAATTTAACCTTAATTTTGCGGGGAGAGACTAAAGTCACGGCTGTGTTTAAAGGGCTTGTATGTATGCTCCGAATAATAAGCAATCTTTCTAATAGGGCATATGTTAATGAGAACGAAGTGGCTCTACCATTCGAGTCAAAGTACAGTTGCGGCAAGAGGATCACGATAGCGCCTGCACGTATTAAGGGATACAGACCTTTAAACTCCACTTCTGCAATCATTTTAAATAGAAATTTGACAGTATCCTTGCTATACGTTAAAGAGCATGCAGATGCCTGCGAGAATGGTATTTCGATTATATCTAATATAGCTCGTCGGGTGCTTGTGAATGGCCTAAACGTTACCTTGCCCTACTGTGCTAGGCCTCCCGCTATTATTCAGGGAGCATTTGAGATTCCGCACAACAGTACTCATAGCTGGTGGCTGGGATGGTACTTGGTGCGCCCAGCCAATAAACATGTATACTGGTGGAGCTACGGTATTAACGGTTCCGTTCTCTATGTCGACGAGCCTGGGGAGGTAAAGGTTCACTATTTGCTGGGACTTAAAGACCTCCCTTACGTAGTAAAAATATGGAACTATTCTTCCTATGGGTATAAAACTGGGATATTTAGGTATAGGCTTCAGGACAATAAGATTATGTTTTATATAACTCCTGGAAAACATGCTTTCTATGGTTTCGAAGGCTTGCTAGAATTCTCTTCAGATATCGGATTAATAGAAGTGGACGTTGAGTTCGACGTTTTCAAAGATTTTGGGCAGACATTGTCCGTCGGGGTCATCTATTTAGAGGGAGACAAAATGTCGCGTCTGCCAGTGCTTGGAGTTAGCCCAAACCCGTATGGAGTTACTAGGGTAATGTTAAATGTCTCTGTCTTTAAAATGGCTTGGATCAAGTGGAAATCCTGGGATAAAAGGTACGATGTTGCTTCAAACATTTCCGAACCTTACATAAGCTTATTCTTGTACAATCCAAGCTACTGGGTTTTTTGGGGTAAGCGTCTCCATACATCATGGAGGGAAGGTGTCTTCCTGACGCCATTGACTAGGCTCGTTTACCCTTCCTCAAGCGCGCCGTTCGAGCGCCTACCCGATACAGGCAACCCGGCCGTATGGTTAGACTTCTGTAGTGAAAGTAACTTCGAGAAGGTGAGTGTTTGGATAGGAGGCGTATCACCGTGAAAACGTTGATGATAGCTTTCTTTTTCATGCTTATTTTTGCTCTTAGCATTCCGTTCGTTTATAGCGAAGAAAGAAAGATCGAAGGGGCTCAATCCAAAACGTGCTGGCCTCAAGCCGGGGTGTATAGGGCAGTCATAAGTAAAAAGGTTAGGGTCGTTTTTTCGGACGGTAGCGACTATGTTCTAGTAAACGTAATATATGGTGTAGGTGGAAGCCCCGCTTATCAGTATAGTTTTAGTGGAAGGGTTGCAGCTTGTTCGGGAGATGAGTGCAATGAAAGAACGGTTTCACATAGTGGGACATCTTACGGGCCTAGACATAGGGTTTGGGAGGCTGGAGTAGAAAGGCACGGCACAACTCCATTCGCCGCTCTAGTCACTATGGAAGGCTGGAGTGAGGGATACATACCTAGCGGGACGAGTACAAATGTGATTACTGCTACAATATATTTTAGCGGAGTTGCCTCTACTGGCAGCGAAGGAGATTCAGAGAACGGTGGCAATGATAATCCAGCGCAAACTAAGCTCACCATAGAAAGCAACGTTCAAACGTGGACAGATGACGCGGGGTACGTTACCGTGAGTTTTCCTATGGAATATTCAGGAAGAATTCACTATGAAGTTAGGCCTGTGACGCCTGAGGAGACTGTGATATCTAATGTACGCTGGCACTTAGTCAATTTTTCAGTCAACGCGGACGAAAAAGTGACTAGAACTTCGGAAATAAGCTTAAAAGTTAGAGTTAATGTTCGGAGCGGGTTCCCCCTGGGGAAATGGATTTCGAAGGACGCATACTCGGGCTATTTCAAGTCAATTCAGCTTTACTTTAAAGCTGAAAAGTGCAGCCAGGTACCATCCCGGATTCTTATCGTAGGCCGCAATAAGATGACGGGCGAGGATAGAATAATATTTGAAAAAAATGGTATAGGCTGGGGATGGTGTCGAGGATCATTTTCGCTCACTGCAAGAAATGTTACTCTACATAACGAGAAAATAGTAATTAAGAGTTCCATTTATGGATCTGGGGATCTTAAGCTCATAAAAAAAGAATACCAGAATTTCAGCTATTGGGAGTTATACGACGAACAGGGATCGCTGATAAACATTTTAACCGGGCGAAATGCATCAATCTCTGTTCCATTGGGAGCCCACTATACCTTAAAGGCCTACTATAACTCAACGCCCAACGCCAACTCTATTTTACATGTAATCAGCAAGCCGATAAGCGGAGTAAAGATAAACTATTCGGGCTCGCTAACTGGCGAGGGAGAGACAGACTTCTATCTTCTAGGCTCTCACCTTAATGTTACTCTAAAAGCTCCAAAGCAGTGGATAAACCAACCAATACATAACTAGCTGTACCCATACTACCAGGAAGCAAAACAGGCTGCCCAACACTCTTATAATCCCTGGGAACCAATGGATGGCCAGCCGGTAAACTATGGGTAGCACCCTTCCGATGAACATAAACCATACGCTTAACACCATCAACCCTATGCTCCTCAAACTTCACAATATTATGAGCAATATCATACAAAACCTCAAGACCAAGAGCATCAGCATCCATCTTAAACACCTTAATAAAAGCCTCCCTAGTCCAATGACTAATCGCCTGACGATTAGCAAAAGCATAATTAACAGCACAAGCAAAAGCCTTCAAA
>JAPDKD010000006.1 GCA_029258735.1 archaeon
CCTGAGAGAGTGTTCAGACTCAACCAGAGGGGAATCGCCTTCATCAAGAGGCTTAGGAAGAGGGGTGGAGGCCACGAGTCCTAGAAGGCTTTTATTCGCCGAGGGGTTCGGTTGGGTTAGAGGAGGTCTCCATGCCGAGGGTTAGGGTCATAATCCCGGTCAAATTCTACGTCTCCTATATTCTGGATTTGGAGGAGCCCACCATAGAGGGGCTTAGGAAGGTGATAGAGTCCGGCTCCTTCGACCCATCTGGATGGGAGAGCGATCCAGATTTCTATGAGAACCTATGGGACGCGATAAAGAATGCCGTGTATGAGGGAGAAGAAGTCAAGATAGAGGAGGTGGGAGGTTTGAGGCCTTGTGAAGTGAGGGTTCAGGAGATTATCCCAGATGGGCTATACCACCTCCACTGCCCCATCTGCCACAGGTTCCTAATCCTACACTCAAGGCCGAAGCTAGATGAACCACTCATCTGCCACCACTCGGATAGACCCGAACTTGACTGGAGGAGAAAGATCAGAGAGGGGGTGGGAAGGTGAGCTACCCGAGATATGATGTTCAGGTGAACTACGACTCCAAGAAGGGGTCGGTCGAGATCTACGTATTCAGGGGAGGCTGGAGGAGGGTTGTCCTGAAGGACGGATTGGGGATCGTGGGCGCGCTCGACGGATCTGAGGTTAGGGGCGTGGTCAGGGATCTTGTGAAGGAGCTGGAGGCCATAATTGGGAGGGAGAAACATGCCGACATGCCCCTACTGTAAGCATGAGGTGGATCACCTGATATACAGAGAGACCTTCGGATACAGCGAGCTCTATCGGACTGTGAGGCTAAACGGAGACAACCTCGAATTCGGTGAATGGCATTTCGAGGACGGGGACTTCGCAGACCGATGGTATGAGTGTCCGTATTGCGGTAGACGACTATTCTCAAGCGAGGAGTATGCGAAGAGGTTCCTGAGAGGAGAACCCATAGAGGAGAGGAGAAGGGTTGAGGTATAGGAAGTATTGTTATCATTGTAAGACCTATTTCGAGACGGATGATGGATGTTGCCCTAGATGTGGATCCACGCTTAGGTTTCCGCCGACGGCCTCGACCCAATACGAGCTTGCCCTCAACTCCCTGATGATGAACGAAGTCAAGTTCTCGGATGAGGCTGATCCAAGTAGGGCTATATTCAGGTGTCAAGAATGCGGAGCGATCTTGAGGGGAAAGCATAACGCATACGAGCACGTTAGGGGTCATGGGTTCGAGACCGATGTCGCGGTATGGGCTCATCTAGAGGAGCTGGCCGAGAAATTGGATGATAGGACGGCTATCCTGTGGAGCATAGGGATAAGGCTTAGGCTAACCCCTCCAGGACAGCCTAGAGTCGAGGACTTGGTTACGGTCGGGGACGTTGTTTGGACGGATTACAGCCCCGAGAAGGGTAAGGTCGTCAAGGTGGATAGGTATGAGGTTCACGGCCTCCCCTGCTACTCTATAATCTACGTTCCCCTCGACGCCAAACCATTCTCCAACGGAAGGTATAGGGAGAACGACTACTGCTACCTGAATGAGCTTGTGGCTCAAGACGGCAGGATACTACACCTATACAAGACAGATGAGAGCGAGGTCTTCTACGAGAAGAGGCAGATGATATTAGACGCCGTCCTCTAGATATTATGTGATCTGGCCTAGAGCGGTTATAGCTCAGATTAAGGAGCTTCTATCCGATGACGCTTAACCACGAGCTTTACGAGTTCTCCAGCCTATTGATGGATGTTATGAGCTTGTATTATAGATGTAATAGGTTTGACAGCCAGCCAAGCATGGTAGCCCAATTGGAGGAGGCTCTAAACAAGCTGATGGAAGAGGCGAGAAGGCTCGGCGGATTAGGGCAGGCCATAAGGCTGGCAACTGAGGAAGGGATGTTATACAGGTATCGAAACCCCATGAAGCTGGTTGAGAGAATCGAGAAGATATATGCGAAGGTCAGGGAGCAGATGGCGACTTTCAAGAAGATAGGGCTTGAACCGGATAATGAGTCCCACGACCACGTATGGATAGTCGCGACCAGCCCGCTACTCTACTCCCGTAGCCTCTGGAAGGGGAGGATGAGCCTTGAAAGGCTTAAGGAGATGGTGAGAAACGGGGAGGGAGAGGGGTTATTCTATGGTGATGAAGACGTGGAGCTATTGTGGAGAGCGATACAAGCCGTGAAGACTAAGATGCTGGAGAAGAGAGTGAGCGAACAGCTCAAAAAACTCCATGAGGCCATCAATATGCTCTTCAACTACTTCCTCGAAGCCGAGAGAGGCGAGGTATTGGAGCTTTACGAGGAGTATCGCTGGCTCATGGAGGAGCTTGGAAAGACGCCGAAGAGCTTGGAGGCCGTGATCGCCGAGGCATGGGGAGCCGGATGCGCCAAGCTACTCTTAGACTGGGACGACCCCGAGGTCAGGAAGGATCGGAAGACGCTGGACGAGTTCATGACCGCCCTCAGATCCGCTAGGGATTGGCATCGTCAGGCCGAGGAGGCTGAGAGCAGGTTAGAGGCCATAAGCAACCTAATGCGAGCGCGCTACTTCGCCGACAAGCTCAGGAAGATACTTCCAGAGGCAGAGGCCGTCGCGAAGAAGTATGCGGGCTACCTCCGCTTCATAAGAGAGGCTGAGGAAGTCCTGCGAAGCCTAGAAGAGGTGAAGGTGAGCGAAGAGGATTATGAGTGGGTAAGGATGGAGCTTGAGGGAGACCAAGACAGCCTAGACAAGTATCTTGTGGAGTAAGGGATTAGAGGTAGCAGTTATAGATCGCCAAAACCATCCTCTCCGCATCCCTCCAAGACACCCCAAATGCGTGGGAGCAGAGGGCGACAACCTCCTCTAACCGGAACTCGGAGCCACAGCCGAGGCAGAAGGGCTTTGGAGGAGCTACCCTGACAACGAACCCGCATCTAGGACAGGCGAGCCTCATATAGGGACAGCTCTCCACAGGGCAGACCCATAAGCCCCCAACCCTCACAAGCTCAACCCGATGAAAGGGACATAGGAACGAGACAATCATGCTCCAACCAGCATTAGACATCAACCGACTCGAATATAGACGGCCACGGCCTAACCCCCATTTTCACCCAACTCCCCAAGGTTTAATAGCCCTCCAAGCCATATTCTCTGCGAGGTTCTGGAGAATGGGGTGGAGAGATGACGGCAGACGGCTGGTGATCTGGATTCCCACAATCGCCATCGTCATCCATATAGTCGTCAGCCTATTGATGTCCTTCATCTCCTGAAGGCCAACCCCGTTTTTATCCCCCCTCCCCTTTTTCTCCAGCCGATGAAACCCCTCAAAATCAGGATTTACGATTACGCAGGGACGGCGGACGACATAGACGACCCCATAATTATCAATGGGAGGCAGTTGGAGCTGATACTCTTCGACAGGCTGGTTATACAGGTTAATTTTGGGCGGAGCTATGGGAGGTGTCCAAAGTGTGGCAGAGGCTTTCAGACGGTCGCTATCGGGAACGGCTATGAGGTCGTGGGTTGCCCAGAGCATAGGGAGTATGATAGGGTCGTGAAGCTGAGCTGAGATCCGCTCGCTGGCCTAGACGACCTAAATCCCATTTTCTTTCCCTATACCTCGA
The DNA here is from genome assembly GCA_029258735.1 of archaeon. GTDB lineage: Archaea > Thermoproteota > Thermoprotei > Thermofilales > JAPDKD01 > JAPDKD01. The sequence continues at coordinate 3,623 of JAPDKD010000006.1, forward strand.
TGACGCAAGACCCCTTTAAGGTGTTTGAGGAGGTCTTAGCGTATCCCGTTGTGGTGTGGCAGGGATACGAGGACATGGTTCCAGAGGCTTTGAGGGGTAGGGTTATGATGGAGAGGCTGATACAGGTGTATAAATGGGCTTCGAGCAGGGGAGCTGACGGCGAGTGCTTGGAGGAGGCCACAGATGTAGAGGCTTTAATCTACCTTCACACAACCAGCCTAGCCCAGCCCCTAGATCACCATTGGTGTAGAATATACTTCCACTTGGCGGGAAAATATTTTGGAGATAAGCTGGACTTCCTGCGTGAATATAGGGATTTGGGGGATTATGAGAGACGGCTTCTAAGGGAGTTGAAGGAGTGGATTAGACGGGTTCAGAGGAAACATGTTAGGGAAAAGAAGAAGTGTATCCGGCGGGCGAGACACGTCATCGGGAAGCAGGCCAACCTAGAGGAGTTCTTGGCCGAGACCCGTTAAATCTATGATTATTGAATGGTTCTACGCCATGAGCCTAGTTGAACAGGTCTTGAGGGAGAAGGGGTTTGAAGCCGAGGAGACTCCGAAGACAATCAAGGACGTGATAGAGCTTGCTTTGAGGGCTGGAGTCAAGCCGAATGAGGTGGCCATCGTTAAGCGGACGCCCAGAGACCCGACCCTAATCATCAGGAACAAGGTCGTAGCCTCTTGGATCCCTCTGAGATAGCCCCTCCCCACCCCTTTTTCTGGAGGTGTATGCCTTGAAGGTTCTGGAGATCGAGAAGCTCTTGGAGAAATATGAAAGGATTTTGAGGAAAGGGGTTAAGGCGGCCAGAATATTTCCAGAGCTACTTAATGGATGTGAAGAGGTCTCGAATAGGTATCACCTGTTAAGGGAGTTGAGGGATTTAGGGGTTGAAGAAGTCGCCTTAGATTTAGAAGCGGAGCGGGTTGATGACCCATATCCTCCAGAGGTCTTGGCGGTTATGAAGGTTGCCTCAAAGTATTCGCATTGGCATCCCGATATATGGAAGGGAGGTGGCGTGGCATACGTCTATCTCTTCGCCACGAATTTTAGTCGGAGATATTATGCGGTTGTCCCGTATAGGGAGTGGCCTAGGCTGATAGGTGAGCCTGACTTGAATCTCCGAGGGCTGAAAGCGTATAGTGTTGAGGAGTTCATCGAGTATCTTGGTAGGTGTGGGGAGTATTGTAAGGCCGTCTATGATTGGCTGTATTCTGAGGAGACGCTACAAGATGTTTTGAAGCAGATTGAGAAAGCGGGGAATTGGGCTGAGAGGGCGAAGTTCGTGGCTCCTTTAGGAGATTTTAGACGTGATTTCTTCGACCGACATCTAATCGTGAGGGATGAGGAGCTTAGGTCGAAGGGCGTGAAGGTGGTTAAGAGCCTACCATTCGATTATAGGTTTAACTGGATTGAGAGGCCTGGAGATGAGACCCTCTACTACGTGATTAGAGATGATGAGGCGAGGGAGCTTGAGGAGCGTTATAGGGTAGAGGCTGAAAAAGGACGCAGAAAGGAAAGGCTCTTTGAAAATGTTTGGAAGAATGTCTTGGAGAAGGGGAGAATCTCGGATAAGCTTGTTAAGGTGAGCCTAGAGGATTTGGAGAAGGTTTTGGAGGCCTCTAACCCGATGGATCGGGATAGAATAGTAGAGGCTTTGAGAAGGCTATGCGATGTCGAGGAGATATATCTCCAGAAGAGTGGATACAAGACCCCATACGGGAATGCGGGCTTATCAATCTACTACCCGCTTAGAATGCTATACCTCGTGAGAAGGCTTAGAGAGCTGGACTTCTGGAACGTAAGCATATTCGAGAAGAAGGATCAGCGGATAAAGGACGCCCCAAGCCTCCTCATCTCGATAGATGAGGGCTTCTACACGCCTAGAGACGGCTACTGGAAGATCCTAGTCAAGCCCAAGAAGAATCTAAAAGTGGAGTATCCATGCGAGGCCAAGTGGGAGAACGGCTGTATAGTGATAGTTGATAAGAGCGGGCTTGAGAAAGCCTTGGCCGAGACCCGTTAAATCCCTCCCAAACCCTTCATTCCTCCGCCGATGAAGACCCTAGACTACTTCCTATCGCTATACGAGGAATGTGGAGAAGACAGGGAGAAGGAGAATGCGAGGGAGAATGAGGGCTTCAGGGTTAATGTCATCTTGAGGCCGTTTCAGCAGGAAGCCTATGAGGCTTGGAAGGAGAGGGGTTTCAGGGGAACGATTATAGCCCCAACGGGAACGGGGAAGACGATTATAGCGGGGCATGCGATCAAGACTTTAGGCGAGCCTACGCTCGTGATATGCCCCACCGAGCGTATCCTCAAGATGTGGCGGGAGAGGCTTAGGGAGAAGTTCGGCTTAACGGCCACAGCCTACTATGGTGGAGAGAAGAGGCTTGGGAGAATCACGGTCTCCATCTACAACACGGTAGCGATCCACCACCCCGAGATAATGGACGGCTTCAAGCTCATAGTCTTGGATGAGGTTCATCATGTAGCCAGCGAGGTCTTCCAGAGGGTTTTGAGGCTGATCAAGCCAGAGCATAAGGTTATGGCCTTGACGGCCACTCTCAGGCGTGAGGATGAGAGACATAACCAGATCAAGGCCGTTATACCCGTGGTCTATTGCCTAGACCTAGCGGAGGCCATGAGGAGAAGGCTTGTCGCACCCGTCAAGGTGATTCCGATACCCGTGAGCATGAATCAGGAAGAGCTTAGAGAGTATAGCGAGATAATGCGTAGGATCAGCAGGACGAAGATGGCTTCGGTCGCCGTAAAGGATGAGAATGATAGGAAGAGGCTGGAGCAACAGGTGAGGAAGCTCGTGAATATGCGTAGGCAGATATTGAGCAGGCTTGAGGCCAAGAAGGAAGCCGTCTATAAGATAGCCCTAAAGCACCCCAACGAGAGGATACTTGTCTTCAGCGAGAGCATAAAGAGCATAGAGGAGCATAAGAAGTATCTCCTCGAACGTGGGGTTAAGGCCGAGACCTACCACAGCAGAAAGCCCGAACATGTCAGGGATGTGATATTCAGCGGATGGGGTAAGAGCTTCCAAGTCCTATTGGCATGTCGAGCCCTGGACGAGGGTATTGACGTGCCAGAATGCGGTATAGCCGTGATAATAGCGAGCGGGATGAGTGTTAGGCAACTGGTTCAGAGGAAGGGCAGGATAATGAGACCGAGAGAGGGGAAGATCGCTAGGCTATACGTGATATACGCTCAGGGAAGTGTTGAGGCTCGGATACCGCAGAAGGTTAAGGCTATTCTAAACGGGTTGGTGAGGCTCTACTAAGCTTATGTCAAAAAAGTTAGGATCGGTAGTTTGGAGCCAGATAGTATTCGAGCCTTCCACAGGGTATCTCAAATCCCAGCCTCAGAGGCTTGTCGGTCGCCAGCTCGACCGCCACGCTTTCGTTTAAGAGCATTCCAGCCTTAAGCATCTTGGCGAGGAAGCCTATGCTGTAGTATGAGGAAATCTCCTGATCGGCCTCTATCTCGTGGATGAGGCCACCGTATTTGGGAAGCTTCACCAAGGCTTTGCCCCTCTCTCCTTTAGCGGAGACCTCTACGGCCTCGGAGCCTATCGTGAGCTTCAGTATATCGCTTACCAGCCGACAGTCCTCCACAGCCTCTCTTAGACCCGATGTAGCTAGAGTAGCCCTAGCCTGAAAATCAACTTTAGGCTTGAAGTCCTTATGCTCCAGCTCCTCCAAGGTGTTTAGGTAGATGGTTCTCCGCCTTGAGCCTACGGCGTCATCCAAAACGAATCTAATCCTCTTCTCCTCAGGGTTATAGGCGATGGTGATCACCTCACCGCTCTTTATCTTGCCGAGTATTCTCAGCATCTCGGAGACGCTTACCTCCATCTTGAGCTGGTCGTGGCCGTCAAGCACCCATTCCTCCGCCACTCCGCTCATAAGCTTGAAATCCACTAGGGCGATGTGAGCTGGGTCTATCGCATTTAGGGTTATGGCGTCAGTGCTTATCTTGAAGCAAGCCTCCTCTGAGACTATGTTTATGGCTTTAATTAGATCGAGCAGGTATTTGGCGTTCGGGATCGTGGCTTTGAACATGCTACCACCAGACAAGGCTACTCAGAAGAGGGTTAAAAGTTGTGTAGGCCGATTTTCGGAGTTGTGGCTCTATTTTCAGAGGGGTGGGTAAAAAATTTATACCCATAGCTCCATACTATAATCGGATGTTTGAGGCGAGGTTGGACTCGCTCCGAAATTGGGGCTACAATCTGGGTAATGGGGTATATGTGGTGAGGTTTAGGGCTTATAGGGAGTGTAGTGGGGTTAGGCTTAAAGCTCCTAAAAGCTTCGCAAAGGAAGCGGGGCTTAAAGGCTGTTCTTGTGTCGTTTATGTTGGCGGTTATAGCTATGAGTGTAGGATGAGTGTTGATGAATGTGTTAGGATTAGGCTTCCAGCGGAGATAGGGTATCTTATCCTGAACGGCGGGAGTAGGGCGGAGTTCTGGGCTAAAGTCAGGGTAGGGGATGGAAGGGTTGAGGTCTATGAGTGCCGAGACCCTCAGAGAAAGCTCCTAGACTTCATATTGAGGCTCATACCATTCGTAGAGGTCATAGGGTCTAAGTCCCCGAACTATAAGAGGGGTCAGAAATATTGTCCTAATTGTAGGATAGCCTTCTACGCCAATCTTGAGAGATGTCCCTATTGCGGATACCTATTGAGGTCTTCTCCGAAGGGCGGTAGGAGAAAACGTGAGAGGCGGTATATAGACCCTGAGAAATACGGGGTTATGGTTGAGGCATAGGCCATGAGGGTTGAAATCCCCTTCAAGCCAAGGCTCTAATGAGGGGGGTTAGATAGGATGGCTAGGTGTCCGAATTGCGGTAAGGAGATAAGGTTTCTCAAGAACTACGTCCATAATTGCTCGGTAGAGTATAACTTCGATGGGGAGAATTACGAGTTCGTTGATTGCGTCGGCGGTAGCTTAGAGGAGTTCTGCTGTCCTGAATGCGGGTATAAGATTACCGAGGATGAGCAACAGGCCAAGAAGTTCTTGAAGGGGTGATGAGAAATGTCGGGCTTCGGATGTCCCCTATGCTGGTATTATTATGGCTTGAGGAGAAGGTTTCGAGTCGTGGCCACCGTCCCCTACGAGGAGTGGTTGAGGGAGATAGGGCGAAGGCTGGAGAGAGGAGAGGTGATACTGTTAGGCAGGTTGATGATCAAGAGAACTATGGATGACAGGGTAAGGATAGCCGTAGAGGGGGTTGGAGAAGATGAAGAGTGATCTAAAAGATGTCTTCTCGGAGTTTCTCTCAAAGCTTCATGCCTTGAAGAAATGGGCTGACCGAGAGAAGATGAAAGTGTATGAGCCTATCCTCGGAGAAAGTCTATGCGATGAAGTCGTGGAGAAGGTTCAAGGCGTTATAGAGGTTCTGGAGAAGATCAAGGAGAGGATACGCTTCTATGAGAGTGAGATCGCCCACGACTTGGATTTGATAGAGGAGAGTCTGAGAAGGCTTACTGAGACAGAGGAGTATCGCTTCCTCATCTCGGAGCGAGGTATGGAGAGATTAAAAGAGCTTAGAGAGAAGTTCGGCGAATTTAGATCGTTTTACTTTCCCTACACCATGAGGGAGAAGAGGGTTGAGGTGAGAGTGGATGGCTAGAGGCCAAGCCTTCTTAGATGAGTTTATGGAGATAAAGATGGAGAAGAGGGAGAAAGAAGAAGGAGTTGAGAAGGTAGAGGCCATAACTGAGGATGAGGGAAGGGTTGAAGAAGAGGCCATAATTAAGGTTGAGGAAGTCCAGAAGTCCAAGAAGATGAACGTTGTAGCCGATGTCAAAGACCCTGAGCATAAGAGCAGGTGTCCATATTGCGATGAGTGGGTTGGTAGGCTTCATGGTGGAGCATTATACCTCTACGTGAAGAGGGGTAGGCTGTTCGCCTTAGCTGACATGGATCACGTCTATAATGATTGTAAGCATGGATTAGTCGAGAACATTAAATTCCTATACCGAATGATGGCAGACCTCAAGGCGAGGGGATTAAAGGTCTTCGCAGTAGGCAAGGCTTACGATGACGACCTCTACGCATGGGTATATGGTGGTGGAAGAGATCAAGAGTATGATGGTTTGAGGATAGCCGTGTTCAAAGCACCAAAGACAGCCGAAGACTTCGAGAGGTTCAGCTACGGGCTTCAGATGGTTAGCTTGAGCGTGGTGGATGAAGCCTTGAAAGGTATGGGAGTTGATGGTGAATGAGCGGAGAAGTAGAGAGCGTTAAGGTGGCGTTAGTCGAGGCTTTGAGGAAGGAAGAGGGAGTGGCCACCGCCGAGAGATTGTTATACGCATATCATAGGCTAAAGGAGAGGTTTAGGAATGTTGAGGAGCTTCTAGAATTTGTCGAGGAGAATCTCGCAGATGAGGTTGAGGTTAGGGAGCATAAGCATTATCCGTATAGAGATGATGTTGAGAGGGTAGTTCTTCTGAGGCTGAAGAATCCTCAAAAGGGGGAGTGAGAGTAGAATGCTCGGAAGAATCAGAAGCTCTCTTTCCAGAATGTTCGGCTTCCACCTATGGAAGTCTATGAAAGACGTTGAGGAGTGGATCGAGGTCGAGAAAGGGGTAAAGGTAAAGGTGATCAGGCCAGAGAGGCCAGAAGAGTATCATAGAAGGCCGTTTGACAGGCTTACGATATGCTTGTTCGCTAGGTGCTGGACGGTTGAGATACCCCGCCTATTTCAGAGGTTCTTCAAGAGGAGGCCATGAGGGTTTTAAACCCTGATCAAATGCCTAGATGTCGAGGTGGGGTTTAATGGAGTGGATAGAGTATCTGGTTCGCTTGAGGTTTCACGTAAACGGCTTCTACGAGGATAAGCTCGGAAAAGAATACGTTGAGAGGGAGATAAAGAAGAAGCTCTCCATACCGGAGCTTGAGGAGAGGGGTTGGATGGAGATAATGGTGTCGGAGAAGGGAG
>JAPDKD010000044.1 GCA_029258735.1 archaeon
GGCAGCTTTAGCCCAGCCTCGTCGTGGATTCTAAGTACTACTTCAACGGCTTTCTTCATATTGCTCCAGAGCTTTTCGAGGAACGCGTGGTCACCGGTCCAGACGGCGTCTCTATAGGCTAGCAGAACGAACTTAGGCATGAGGTCGACCATGTGGTAGGCGTCCGGCTTCTTGAGAGAAACGGTAAAGAAGTGCATAACCCTACCCGTCGGGTCCTTTCCGGTCTTGACAACTATATCCCTCACAGTCTCCATTAGCTTTTCAAAATTCGTCACGATGGACGGGTCATGCAGTACTCTCTTTTTAAATTCTGTGAGGTTCTCTGGCACCGCCAACGCGTAGACGATGTAGTACAGTCCCTTCTCCGGCGAGAGCTGCTGAGCAGCATTCATTTCCATCCACTTCTTCTCCAGCTCGGGGAAAAGCGCGAGAAGAGCTATCGAAGCATAGAACATAACGTCCGTCGTGTTAAAAGCCGCGCGACTTGGCCCACTAAAATACTCGTTCCCGAGCCCCTCCCACAGGCCGAAGTCGCCGTCCTTGGTTAGCCAGGTACACTTAATTAGAGTAGTCAGTTGCGAGCCAACTACGTCGCACACCCAGCCCTCCACGGTCTTATCCTCGTAGAGCCTCCTGTGGAATTCCAGTGTCTTGCTGCGGAGATACTCTAGGTTTTCAGCTACGTACCTGGCAACCGCAGCCGAGGAGTCGAAGAAGTTTTCGTAGTAGTGGCCGAGCCTTTCTCCAGTCTCGTCTACATGGTTAGGGAAGAACCAAGTAAGGAAGAAAACGATTTCCTGGGATTCTTTTGGTTTAAGCTTTACCTTCCCGCCAACTAGGGCATAGAATCTCTCCCTACTTTCGTAGTTTTCCCTGTCAGCAACGCTTCCCTCCCTTCTAAAACGAACCCAAATATTATTGAAAGCCCTATGCATGGGATCTAAGGGCAAACCGGCCATGCAGAATTTTTCGCAGTTACCGATTACGGCTAATGACATTCCTCCGCCAAAAGCTGGGCTACTGCTAGGCACCTCGCGCCCTGAAAGCTCGATTCCGACCAGGTTTTCGGCCTCAAACTTTTCGCTTCTTCCAATGTATCCTCGGTTTATGTAGGTGAAGGGGTTAGCTAGCCCCATGAGCAGGGAGACTTCAACCTCCTCATCCGACTTGTTCTCCAATCTGAATACAAAAACTGCCGCGGGCAGGGAGGAATTCTTAATGTCCAAGGGTATGAAGGGCGAGAAAGCTGTCAGCGTAACATTTACTGGCAATTGCCCATCTAAATATTCGAAGCGGGCGAGCGGCGGCTCCCCCTCCATTACAATTTGCTCAACCTGTTTGAGCCAAGGCATGGTATACGGGTTCGCCCCCAGCTTGTACGCTCCTCTTCGAAGAAGCCTAACCAAGACGCGGTTCCCGTGTTTCACCCTCAGAGCAAAAAACAGCGCCTTATCGTCAAGGAACTCGAGCTTCCTATTCTCCTGAGTCGAGGTCCAAGGACCGTTGTTGAATATCCACCACTCATAAGCCTTGCCATCGGCTCGAAGCTCGAAACTCCCCGTACCAACTCCGCCAAAGGGTATTCCAGAAAGAGAATAGTTCGCAACCCGCATAACAAGTAATTCTCTATTAGCCCGCGTATAAAACTGTCTTCACAGAAAACGGCTAGGCTTTTAAGCATAGAGCCCTGTATATGCTGAGTTGTCAGTTATGCAGCGGCTCAGCGAGCTCATTAGAAAAATGGGCAACAACGCGAAATGGCTAACCATAACGGAACCCGGCTGGAGCATCCCAATGCCCTGGGTGTTCTACTACCAGCCAATATACATGAAGGCCTTCGGAGTCACGGGCTTCGAGCTAGGGCTGCTGCTCACCTTCAGCCAAGCGCTATCCATATTCTCCCCGCTACTCGGGGAACTCTTCATTGCGCGGCTCGGCATGAAGTGGACCTTCCTACTCATAGACACCCTGACCAACGCGGGCTATCTCCTACCCTTAATCCTAGCCAAATCACAGGCCAACTTCGTAGCAGTATACGTTTTCTCGGCGCTGTTTGCGGCAGTCGGCCCTGTCTGGGAAACGCTGCTGGCGGAGGGCACAGCCCCCGAAGCCAGAGCCATAGGCTACTCCATAGCGTCCATGCTCCAGCTAGTAAGCGGCTTAATGACCCCGCTCGCCGGCTTACTGTTAACGCAGTGTGGCATCATAGAGGGATACAGAACGCTAGCCACTATTGCCCTAACCGCGTTCTTAGCTAAAACAGCCGTTCTCGTCTTTAAGCTGGAAGAACCGAAAAATAGAAAGGAAGCTGAAAAAGATGGCGTAACCATAACCTTCGCGTTTAAGGCGATGATGCGCAGCAGGAACTTACTGTTGCTTTCAGCGTTCAACGTAATATCGAGCATTACCGTATTTACTGTACCAACCTACCTGCCGCTTTACCTAGAGGACTCGAAAGGCTTAGCGCTAAACCCTGAAGAAATGGGTGTAATTCAGGCAGTTTCTTCGGCAGTTTCGCTAGTTGCTCTGTTCCACATACTAACCCGCCCCTACACGCCTGCATCCTATAGGCAACTGTTAACCGTGAGCGTAACCGCTGGAATAGCGGGCTACATAACCTACTTAATAGCAACGCCGCAGGTGAAGGCGATAGCGTTTGCCGCTGCAGCCTTTCTAGGCATAAAATACATCGAATTTACTGTAGCTAGAACGTTCCTAGTAAACGCTATAGACGAGGTAGACCCAGCTATGAAGAGCAAAGTATTCTCGATACTCTACACGGCAAACCAGGCTATCACTATTCCAGCTCCAGCCTTAATAGGCCTAGCCTACACTTACAATCCACGGAACCTCTGGGTATTGGCCGCAGCTCTCTCAGCAGTAGAGCTAGCAATCGCCCTAAAACTATACACCAGAAGAGAAAAGAGGCAAAGACAAAACTAACACGCCGAGCTTTTCAAACTCTCGCGAAAACATAAGTTAAAACAGCTGCCAGAAGCACCAAGGCTGTAGCTGGAACCATGTACTTGTATCCACTCGTAAAATTTGCTCTCAAATACTGCGCAGTATAGACATAGCACATATGCGCCGGTGAAGACAAGTATCCAAGAAACGCGGAGTCAAAAAGCAAGGCAGCCTCCGAAATCCCGATACCGATTATCCCCTCCAAAATAGGATATGAAATCGCCACACCGCTCAACGAATTACCGGTCAAATACGAAAAAACAAAGGGCAAAGCAATCAGGAGAACCCAGCCTCCGAGCCCAGCACTTCCAACAACCTCAGCAACTGCACTAGAAGCCCCAGAAACAGAAAAAGCAACTCTAAGAAAAACAATACCTACCGTCGTGGCGAAAACCTCCAAAGACAGCTTAGACAGCGCAGACCTCGCAACACCTCGCACCCCTGTTTTGGAAAAGACAGCAAGTGCCGCAATACCTACCGCCACCCCGCCTGCGATGAGAAAATACGGCGGCAACATCCAACCCAAAAACAATTGAAAAACAAGCGAAAGAAAAACCGCCAACATCAGCGGCAATAAGGAAACAAGCAAGTCCTCACGAGCATTAAGGAAAGCAGAACGCGAAGCCCCTCCTCTCTTGCCGCGAAGAACGAGGAAATACCCCACCGAAGCCATAACACAGAATGCAGGAAAATTCCTTATTATCATGCTCCAAATATTTACGTCCGCCAGAGCCGACGTAACAAGAATGACGGACGAAAGCGGATAAACCAGGAAAATCAGATGTCTAAACCAAATATTTACGAACAACTTCTCAGCCTTACCGAGCCCCAGCTCCTCCCCCACCCTGTCAACAACAGGCGCGGACATCAACGCTCCCCCGGGAATGGAAAGAACTCCGAGCACCGCAGGCACAAACATCACCACCAACCTAGGACGCCTAAGCGCAGAAACAAGCCCCTGAGCAAGCCGATCTACCATCCCTGCATCCCTATAAAGTGAAACCAGAACAGAAACCAAGTAAGCAGCAACAAAAAGTCCAAAACAATCCAGCCTAGCCAGCGCCGCCAAAACACCAATAAGGGCGGAAAAGCCACTCCCTAAAAGAATCATCATAAACCCCGTTGAAAACATTGCGAACCAAAGAGGCAACCTAAAAGCTAAAGCAACAGCTAGCACAGCAAGCCCGACAATTAAAGCAAACATAAAACATCATGAAACATAAATGGCTAAATAATAATTATTTTTAAATATTCTCATATTTTATTTTAAAAAGAAACTCAATTTCAAAAATTCCTTACTGACGGACTGCTATCTTGACCTTCTCATCTATCCATTGCCAGCTCCATCCTCTACTTTTTCGCGTTAGAAATCTCCATAAATGTGGAACAAATTTTGCTATACTTTCACTAGACATTACCATTTGACATAAGGGGGCATCAACATTAAAAGATGCTATAACTTGCTGTATGGTTACTTCCATCCATGGAGGAGGCTGAGCAGTAAGCAATGACTTATCGACGTCAATTAAAGCAGTTATAAAATATGGTAAGTTTATCAGTATCCGAGCCAATGCAGGCGCCTCTCTCCCCTCAAAGTAGTATATTCTTATAGGGACTTCTCTAAGCGGGAAATATGGTATAAACGTATTATATTGCCAGGCCGGCAAAACATGTTTTCTATAATGATAACTCACCGTCTTCTCGGAAACTAAGGGAAAATGCGGATCCTTACTCATCGCGTATTTGATTGCTTCAAAGGGCTTAACAAAGGGCCCTAATTGTATTTTCTTTACAAGAATGGCTAGATCTATTGGATCAGGAATAGATACATGGTCGAGGCGTGGAGCGGGAGGTTTGACATTTTTTTGCTCAAAGTACATGTCCCAAAGTCTGCCTGCCATTATTGGTATTAAACCGATTTCAGGTAAATGCAAGCTGCCTCCATTAGGCTTCCATTTGCAATGTTCTAAACTTCTTACAATCGTAACTACATCAGTATTAAGGGATTTCACATATTTGTCAACAAAAATTTCTGGAACTATAGCTGCATGTAAAAGATAGGGAGAATTGCCCCAGATTTTTCTTATGCTCAACGTTCCATAAGGCCACTCTGTATATCCGTCAGAAAAATGAGAAATAACAGCTATTTGACTTAGACCCAATTTTCTAAAGTCAACAACAAAGTGAAATTTCCCTTTCTCATAAAGTTTTTTAACTAACCTCCATGTAGTTGCTAAAGGAATACCGGATTTCTTAGCTAAATCTCTTATTGTAAGAGAATCCTGCAGTACATTAATTATTTCCCATTCCTTTTTACTAAACCTTATTGCTTGCAACCAAAACACCTTAACTTAATGATTTATTTTTTTTAGCTAGTAACATTTTTTATACTGAGCTTTTAATTATAGTAAGACTTATTAATACTTTTGGCTGAATTGGCTTGATCAGTTTGTTATTCTAGCCGAATGGATCGGGATCAGGAGTGGGAGCGCCTTTATCACCGTCTGTTCCGCCGGCGAGCGCGGGGGTGACTTGAGCTAGGACGAGAGATAGTGCTAGCATTATGGCCAGTGCTACGAACTTTTTGTTCCTCAGGAGGAGTCTTGCCCAAACTTTTAGGAAAGTAACCGACTTCATAGCACGATATTAACTGCATTCTTATAAATTAGTTTTTGTTTCAGATATCTAAATGTAGTATGAAACATTTTCTCATAAAGTAGATCGATATCATGAGATTTTATCTCCAAGCAAGCTTTACTGGGAATTAAGGCTTACCTTTCTCTGTTAAGATTCTTTCAAAATAAATTCTAACATATTCTCACGAAAAAGCTAATGTCATAGTCATAAACTTAATTAGCAGCTCAGCAAATATCCCCAAGGTGTTCATATTGCCCTTAACAGAGGCTGAGAAAAAGGCTATAAAAGAAAAGGTTATTAACGCGTTGAGGCAGGCATACGACCCGGAAATACCGGTAAATGTCTACGACCTCGGGCTAATATATGACATCAGAATAAAAGAAGACAAGACGATAGAGATAGACATGACTCTAACGGCGCCGGGCTGTCCAATAGCCGGGATGGTCGTCGCCATTGTGGAGGCAACGGTGCGAGAAGCACTGGGGGACGAATACAAGGTTAAGGTTAACCTGGTGTGGGACCCGCCCTGGAGCCCTGAGCGCGTGACTCCCCAAGGTAGGGAAGCGCTTAAAGAACTATATGGCTACGATATTGTTTCAGAATGGCTCAAGCAATACAAACCTAGCGAAACGTGAAGCGGCGACCCCTATGATAATATCCGTAACAGGGGGGAAAGGAGGTACCGGCAAGTCCTTTGTAGCGACAAACCTCGCCGTCGAACTGGCTAAAAAATACAGCCTAGTCCTAGCGGACCTCGACGTAGAGGCGCCGAACGACCACATACTCCTCGGCGCAAAGCTTCAGGGAGAAGAACAGATAACCGTAATGTTTCCCTTCATAGACTACTCCAAGTGCATTAAGTGCGGCGTCTGCGGAAGAGTATGCGACACGGGAGCCATGCTCATCTCCAGGGAAAGACTTCCCTACGTAATCCCCAGGCTGTGCAGCGGATGCAGCGCTTGCTACTACGCGTGCCCCGCGAAGGCGATAATTTCAGGCAAACGCGTAGTAGGTAAAAGCTACATCACTCCAGTAAAAATAGGCGAGGCCAACTTTACCCTCGTAACCGGCATGCTAAACGAGGGCGAGGAGCACGTAGCCCCAGTGGTAGTTAGGTCTAAAAGGCGAGCGCTAAGCGCAAATGCTGACCTATACTTGATTGACACGGCAGCCGGAACCAGCAACACCGTTGCAGCAGCGATGGACAAGTCTAGGCTAGCTATAGCGGTTACCGAGCCGACACCCCTAGGTTTGCACGATCTCGAACTAATACTCACGGTGGCGGAAGCCTTGGGGATAAGGGAGAAGTGGGTTGTCATCAACAAGGTGGGGATAGGTCCCCATGACGAGCACGTGAAGCTGGCCAAAAAGATGGGCGCTGAAGTTGTAGCCGAAATACCCTACTCCAGAGACGTAGTAGAAACATATGTTGATGGAGCTCCAATAGTTGCCGCAAGGCCTGACACAGAAATAGCAGTAACCTTCAAGTACATTGCACAGAGAGTAGCTGAGGTGACCGGATGACTCTGGAAATAGCTATAGCCAGCGGAAAGGGAGGCGTAGGCAAATCGACCCTTACAAGCACAATAGCCATTATATTGTCCCGCCATTCTAAGTCAATAATAGCTGTAGACGCAGACGCTGAAGCTCCCAATCTCCACCTAATCTTCGGAATAAAAAAGTGGGATAAAGAAGAGCCTTACGGCGAAGCCATGGTTGCAGAAATAGTCCAGGAGAAGTGTACACGCTGCGGACGTTGTGCCAAGGTCTGCCCGTATGTAGCTATAGACTTCGTAGACGGCAGGTACGTGGTGAACACTGTTCTCTGCGAGGGCTGCGTAACCTGTACTCTTGTCTGCCCTGTCAGAGGTGCAATAGTAAGGCACAAAACAATCGCGGGCTACATACGGCAAACAACGACAACATATGGGTTCCCCCTCATCTCTGGTAGGCTACCACCTGGGCGCCCCAACTCAGGTAAGATTGTATCGGAGGAAAAGGAGAGGGCTAGAGCGATGGCCACACAGGATTCAATTATAGTTGTGGATTCGGCTGCTGGCATAGGGTGCCAAGTTGTTTCAAGCCTAGCCGGAGCTAATATGGCGATCCTAATAGTTGAGCCCACGCCGGCGAGCTTCAGCGACCTAAAGCGGGTCTATACTCTGACGAGGCATTTCATGCAACCAGCCGCGCTAGTGATAAACAAGTACGACATAAACGAGGACTATGTCGAAACTATAGAGGTATTTGCGCGAGAAAACAACATAGACCTTTTAGGCAAGATACCCTACGACGATAACGTGCCGCTGAGCATGGCTAAGATGGCCCCACTCATAGAGCTCTACCCCGACAGCCCAGCGTCTAAAGCGCTGATAGAAATTGCTGAGAAAGTTGCGTGGATAACGGAACACTGGAGAGAGTGGTTTATGAAGTACAGGCCGAGGAAGCCGATGCCCTACAAGCCGCAAATAATAAAGCCTCCGGAACTCGGCAAGGCTTAGAGCGGAAAGGATAAAAACATACCACTAGCATATGTTCTTCGGCGAGAATTATGAAGGTAGCATTTATGTCTGAGGAGAACCGCGGCTTAGACTCTATCGTTAGCCACCGCTTCGGCAGGGCAAAGTACATAATAATCGTAGACGTCGAAAACAGCGAAGTAAAAATCATCAAGGCCGAGTTAAACCCTGGGGGACAGGCGGCTGGTGGCGCTGGCATAAAGGCTGTTCAAAAACTCGTGGATGAAGGCGTGGAGGCAGTAGTGGCTGGGGCATTCGGGCCTAACGCTATGACCGCGCTGGAAAACATGGGCATAAAATACTACCAGCTACAGGGAGTCACGGTAAAAGAGGCTTTAGGAAAGCTCAGCCTATAGTTTCTCTTTTTCTTTTCTAAAGATTATTGCCGCCCCTTTTACCCCTTGAAAACTGGTTCCAAAAAATATGCTTGTAGACGTTAAGCCTATATTTGGCACCACCGCTATCACGCGTCCGTATCTGCGCTCTATTTCGTCTAGTAGCGCGCCTAGCTCTGCTATTTTCTCGTCAAACGGGTCTAGCTCGTAGTAGGCTACACTTACAGCTTCTCCATCGTAGACTATTCTTGCTGTTATTGTGGAACCCATATACTGTGTACTAATGTGGCCTGAATCCATGTATAAAAAATAGAAAGCCGAGGTATATACGCGTTACTCTAATAGGGCGCTGTAGGAGGCGGAGTATAGGTTATTTCGCTCTTAACTTCTCTAGCGTAGTACTCAGCTGAGTACTTCAGGAAAGAAGCTAGCGTTCCAAGAACAAGAATAACATAGCCTATGAGCACTAGGACACCTCCCACTAAAATGCCGGTTATGTCCGTAAGACCTGTAGGAACGTTGCCGGGAAAAAGTGGCGAAGAAGCTCCATAGTAGGGCACCCCTAGCATTAGAATGCCGACAACTATCATTATAAGTCCAACTATTCCCCACACCAAGCTCATGATAACAATCTTAAGAGCAGTTGAAAATGCTGAACCCCAAGTAGCCAAGATGTTCACCAATATTACATAAATAATATATATTTATAAGGATTCCCGACACTCCCTACTTTCATCTAATAAAGAACTTTCTAAGCATTTTAAAGAAAATTAAATATTTAGCTTTAGCCAGGGCTTCACAATTTCTTCAGGAGTTCCAATTCTTCTAAGGAACTGAATGTACTTATCGTGGAGTTCATGGGCGACGTCTGGATAGTTGGATATTACGTTCTGTTCCTGTTTCGGATCATCAACGAGGTTGTAAAGCTCCGGGTTTAAGTCGATCTTTTTAATCACCTTCTTGAGCATGCCGTCTACAGAGAACTCGTACTCGTACGGCTCAACGGGCTTTTGATCTCCGGGTATGAGTAGGCTCCATTCCTTCGTTATAATGCTTGTTTTCATTCCCGCCGAGGGCCCCCTGTTAATGGGCGGCGAGTGAACAGCAAATTCGCGAACATGAACAAGTTCATCCCTAATGAGCGGCACGAGAGACTTACCATTAACTGTGGGCGGAATCTTTACTCCTGCGAGTTCGAGAATGGTAGGAGCTATATCTGGCAGCTGAACGAGCTCCTCTATAACTTTATGCTCCTCGCCGGGAACGTACATTATAAAGGGTATCGCTGCAACCTCATTGTAGAGAGGTGCCCAAGCAAACCTACCATCAGTAATTATCGACTTACCAATGAGGCCGTGCTCGCCCAAGTAAAAGCCGTGGTCCGACGTGAAAATGATCACAGTATCGTCCATCAGCCCCATATCCTCAACTTTTTCGAGAAGCCTGCCCACAGCCCTGTCGACCATCGTAGCCTCAGCCGCGTAAAGCGCCCTAACGTGACGCAGCTCCTCCTCGCTAAGATAATCCACAGGACTATACTTCGGGTATATTACTTCCTCGCCGTCGTAGCCTGGGTCATACATGTCAACATACCACCGAGGCGGGTCCCACGGCTCGTGAGGATCAAACGTGTCAATGTACAGGAAGAATTTACTGCCCTTGCCATAGCGGTAAAAGTTCTCAAGCCATTTTATTGCAGTATTCATTGTACGCGGCGCGAAGTAATCCTCTTCGTAACGTCGGTCGACTATGTTCCTAAAGTACTGCTTCATAGTCCAGCCAGGGTTCCTTAGCTTTGTGGGGTCGCATGGG
>JAPDKD010000007.1 GCA_029258735.1 archaeon
CATTCCCATTCCTAGGCAAAGAGAAGGCTTTATGTCCTTAAGTTTAAGCATAGCTGGCATAGCCGCGCCTATAGCCTTGCTTATAAACGCGAGAAGTGAAAGAATTAGAGTTAAGCTTAATATGCCTGGGTCAAGTAACACGTTAATATCCACCATAGCTCCTACAACCGAGAAGAAGAGAGAGCCGAAAAACATCTCCATTCTCTCTGAAAATTCTTTAACTTTATGGATTACTCGGCTTTCTCCCACCGCTAGTCCAGCGGTGTAGGCGCCTACTATGGGCGATAAGCCGAGCGCGCCGCTGAGCGCAGCCATTATGAAGCCGATAGATATAGCGGCTGACTCTACGCCTCCTTCATGCTCTATAAGGGATTTTTGGTCTAAAATTTTGGGCACAACGTATATCGATATTTCAAGCATTACGATCCAGAGTAGAGAGTAAGCTACTACCTTTGCTACTATGGTCGACATCTCCATGGCGCCTTCCGTTATTGTAGCTATGACCATTCCAAGAGCTATAACTCCTACAACGTCGTCAATAACCGCAGAATTAACGAGGAGATTACCAAAAACAGTATCAACATATCCTAAATCCTCTAGCATTCTCACAGTTATTGCTACGCTTGTAGCTACGAACGCGGTAGACATTATAAGCGACGAAGTTGGGCCTGCGCCAATTACGTTGGAATAGAAGAGGTACGCGGTTGCAAAGGGCAAGGCGCCACCACCTACGGCTATAAGAGTAGCCCAGAGTCCGGCGGATTTTAGCCTTGTATAGCCCATTCCTACGCCTGCGGAGAATAGAACCATTATAGCGCCTACCTCAGCGAATGCGTGAACGTAGTCGTTAAGTACTACCAGCGGTTCTCCGTAGATTCTTATCGCGCCGCCGAGAAAATAGGGGCCAAACAGGATTCCAGCTATGATCTCTCCGAGCACGGTGGGTAGCTTCATTGTTGACGCGATATTAGCGAACAATTTAGCTAGAAAAACTAATACCCCTATGCTTATGATGGCCCTTATGAGAGGATCCATGCTGCTTACTGCTGCTTCAGGTGTCATCCCGTTTTCACCATTTAAAACGCAAAAAAGAATAAATCTGTTTCATGCTTCATCCTTCTATAATTACCACTGCTACGGCGTAGTCGCTTGTATGGGATAAGCTGATGTGGATCTTCTTTGTTCCCAGTTTATCTAGAATTTGCTTGGCTTTGCCTCTGGCTGAAAGCGTTGGAGGACGCCCTAAAACTTCTACGTCCCTAAACGGTATGCTCCAACTATCTTTTATCCCGAGCGCTTTTACAAACGCTTCTTTAACGCAGAATCTGGCAACAATACATGGATACGGGTCAACCCTACCCAAGCAGTAGGCTTTCTCCTTATCAGTCAAAATCCTGTTTATCATTCGTTCCCTAACGCTAGCTCTGATGTTCCTTAGCCTCGACACGGATTCTATATCGACACCAACTCCAAGTATCAATCGGCCTCCCAATACTTTATATCGTTAAGCTGTTATATTCGTGGAGATGACGTTGAACCTCATACCTAAACCTAGAAGAGTTGAGGTTCTCGGCGGAAGCATTCGAGTAACGCTTCCTGCAAGCCTAGCTGTGAACGTTAACTTCGCTTCTATCGAAGAGATAAGTGAATTGTTGCGTGACATTCTTGGATGGGAATCTGCTGGCTCTGGCACAGTTATTCGAATTACTTCTATGCTCAGGGAACTAGGATTGGAGAGAATTGAAACAAAACTAGAAGAAGAGGCTTATGCGCTAAGAATTGACGAAGAAGTGAAGATTTATGCGAAAAGCTATAGGGGTCTCGTAAACGCGTTAGCGACCCTAAAACAGCTATATGTTAAGGAAAACTCTAGTCTTCCGCGAGTATTGATAGTAGACTATCCAGCCTTCAAGTATAGGGGAATTGTAGAGGGCTTCTACTATAGGCCATGGAGCTGGAGTGACAGGCGAGAAATGATCAAGTTTATGGCTCTGTACAAAATGAACGCGTACATATATGCGCCAAAGGATGACCCATACCACAGAGACAAGTGGAGGCTAAACTACCCGGAGGAAATACTCGAAGAAATTAATGCTCTAATCAAAACCGCGAAAAAGTACGGCGTAGAATTCATATTCGCTGTAAGCCCAGGCCTGAGCGCAGTCTACAGCAGCAAGGAGGACGAGGACAAGCTCGTCAAAAAGCTGCTAAGCATAGCTAAGCTGGGCGTAAAAAGCTTCGGAATATTCTACGACGACATCCCTGGACAACTAATACATGAGGAAGACAGGAAGAAGTACTCCTCGCTTGCCGAGGCGCACGCCGACTTCACTAACAGGGTCTTAAAGAGGCTGAAGCAAGAACTGGGCGACAATGTGAAGATGATTGTCACTCCTACTGAGTATATGGGCGTCGAACTAGGCCGATACTTCAAAGAATTATCGGAGAAGCTCGCGGAAGGAGTATACATAATGTGGACCGGACCGCTTGTATGCTCCCTAGAAATATCCTACGACGCGGCAAGTAAGGTTTCAAAATTATCCCAGAACCGGCTGTTAGTGTGGGACAATTACCCCGTAAATGACTATGCGCGCAACAGGCTAAACATGGGCCCACTGCGCGGCAGAGACCCGAAGCTGCATAAGGTCATGCACGGATTCTTCTTCAACCCCATGAATGAAGCCCATGCAAGCCAGATACCCCTAGCCACAGCCGCAGACTACACGTGGAACCCCGAGGAATACGAGCCAGACCGCTCACTTGAAGCCGCGCTACGCATAATGTTCGGAGAAAAGGCAGAAGACTTCCGCTTCCTTATAAGTCAACTAGGAGAATCAACCCTATGGCCGAGAGAACCCGTAGAAGCAGGACTAGCCGACAAGCTCAGAAAAGGCGACGTACCCGATGAGCTAGAAGCCTACTTCAGGAAGCTTGCCGCTCTCCAAGGCTCCATCTGTCCAAACGGAGGGAAGTTATGCGAAGACTTAGAACCATACCTCTACAAGCTGGGGCTCTACGGAGAGGCGGGGCTCGAAGGCTTGAGGGCTTATAAAGCAGATAACATACAAGTTGCTTGGGCACGCTTAGTTGAAATGCTTAGAAAGTGGGACGTTGCTAGAGGGCTTTTTGAAATAGTGGGCTGCACTTCTCAACATGAAGAACCAGTATGGTTCACTAGAATCATCCGCAACTTTTTAGATGAAATCATAACTCTGCTGGCCCAAGCTGTCATCACCAAATGGGACCTTAAGCTGGAAGTCCCGTTAATTACGGGCAACGTAGATCACAAAATAGGCCATGACATATCTAAAGCCTTTAAAGGCACATATGAAAGCGTTTTCGTAAGCAGAAGAGGACTGCGGGGAATGGAGAACATAACTGTTGAATTTAGGGAGCCTAGAGAAAAGCTCTGCCTAGAATTTAGCCAATCCTTTGAACAAATAGGTGAAACAGAGCCTGCAGAATACGTTGTTCAAGCTATGGTTGAAGGTGAATGGCGAGAAGTAGGGACGGTGACCAGCGGCAGAATATGTGTCGAAGGAAAAGTAAAGGCAATAAAAATAGCTGCTGAGAGCGCTAAGCCAACTTCAGCAACGCTTAAAATGGATTTACGTGGTTCAGAGCCAAAAGTATACACTAGCATCAGCTCTCGCTGCAGCATTCTAAACATAGTTGACGGGCGAGCCGACACCTTCTTCGAAGTAGAGGGCGCTGGCAAGGGCGACTGGATAATAATAGATCTAGGAGGTAAAAGGAAAATTAACAAAATAAGAATCCTGCAGGACCCGATTGCCGTAGCCCAGCTACAAGTGCATGTTGCAAGCGAGAAACTGGTATACCCCGTACTAAGCTTCGAATACATTGAATGGATTCCGATAGGACGTGTAGCATCCCATTTCAGCGAAATACCAGTCAACCGAGAAACAGGATACGTTAAAATATCTCTCGCTGGAAAAGCAGAAAAGGCGCGAATAGTTCAAGTGCAAATATATTAGCTGAATTTTTTCTTTTTTTGATTCTTCATTAATAGAATGATAAATTTATATATTTATAAATTTAAACATTTATGATGAGTCCTAAGAGTAGATACACTACAATTACATTGCGTAGAGAAATAGTGGAAGAGCTTGAGAAAGTAAAAAGGGAACTCGGCGCAGAGAGCTTGGGCGATGCAATAAGCCAGCTTATACGTAGCTGGAGAATGAAAAGAGCTCTCGAACTGGCTGAAAAAGTAGAGGAGGCGAGAAAGAAAGGTGGATTGAGCGAGCTTAGAAAGGTTGTAGAGGAGGCGAAAAAACTCAAATGGTTGAGGTACACTTAGACACTGACGCTCTTATAGATCTTCTGGAAAAGGAGCCTATAAGTAAAATTATCGAACTTGCCGTGCGTTATGAACTTAAAATCTCGGCGGTAGTTTACTTCGAATTCATGGTTGGAGCATATAGGGTGAAACGGCTAGATTTGAGGACTCTAGTTAACAAGTACTTTGAGGTTCTGCCCGTGACGCGGGAAGTAGCCGATAAGGCTGCCCGTATAGAGTCAGAGCTGATGGAGAAGGGTGAGTTGCTGGAAGCCAGAGACCTTATTATAGCTGCTACGGCTATAACGAGAAACGCCATGCTTCTAACGAGAAATAAAAAACACTATCAAAGATTGAAGAAATATGGACTAAAATTTCTTTAGAAATATGCGAAAGCCAAACTGGTAAGCTAAACCATATTTAAGTGAGGCAGCAAGTCTTTCGAGCAAATTGAGCAGAGTATGCATGTCAGAGGTAAATGTGAAGCCATCTTACAAAATCAATATATTGATGCGGAAGGTGAAATTCAAGGTGACACGCTTGGAAAAAGGAGCGTACATGCACAAGGAGCTGAGAGAAGGTCCCGAAGCTGTTCTCAAAACCTTGAGCGAGGCTGAAAGCCAAGTAGAAGCGACAGCTAAGCTACTTAAAGAACAGCTAGAAGCTGGCGTAAGCTACGGCTTCATAATCGGAAGCGGAACGAGCTTCCACGCCAGCCTATTCCTCCAATACTTACTAAACAAATACACGGAGCTCAACGTTACAGCCGTGCCAGCCTCCGAGTTTGCTGACTGGCGCCCCATTGGAGCTAAAAAGTACTTCATAATAGGCTACTCGCAGTCGGGAGAGAGCAGCGACATAGTTGAAGCCTTCAACGTCGCTAAGTCAGCGGGCGTGCAAACGATAGCGATAACGAATACCCCCGGAAGTACTCTAACCAAAATTTCTGATGCCTATATCGTAACAAGAGCTGGAGAGGAGAAAGCAGTAGCCGCGACCAAAACCTTCGACGTGCAATTAGCGGCTGCTCTCATGTTAACATACCAGCTTATCGGAAAATCATTAAGCGATATAGAGAAGGCTGCGGAAGCATCGAAGGAGATCTTAGAGAAAGAAGATAATATAGCCGCAATAGCTGAAAAGTACAAGAACGCGGAGCACGCCTTCGGCTTAGGCAAGGACTCGGCCTACGCCATAGCCTTAGAGGCGAGCCTGAAGCTCAAGGAAGCAGCCATGGTACATGCCGAAGGCTTTGCAGCCAGGGAGTTCCTACACGGCCCCGTTCAGCTAGTGGACGAGACGACGCCCGTACTCGTATTCGCTCCCAGCAAGGAAGGCTTTCTAGGCTCGGCCAAGGCCATGGAAAAGATAGCCCAGTATAAGGCGCCCATGATACTGGTTGGTCCTAAGACTGCGGAGGTAGAGAAGTATGCTGCAGATTTCATCGAGATACCTGCAGTTGAAAGCGATCTAGCGGTCATACCTCTAGTGAAGGCGGCTCAGGTATTTGCGTACCACGTCAGCATACTTAGGGGATTAAACCCGGACAAGCCCTCAAAACTATCGAAAGTAGTGAAATATTGAAATAATTAAAATTTTTAACTTATCATCTGCTTATTTATTTTCAGAGTATTATGTGTAAAAGGGCACTGTTTACAATAGTAGTACTTCTTGTAATTTCGGTGATTTTGCTCCAGCATCCAGTTAAGCTTAAACCTGGAAACGGGCAGCGAGAGGAGCGCATACTGATTCTCTTCAACAGCCTCTTTGAGGAAAGTATAACAGCGAAGAGAGTCTTCAAGTGGATATACGGCACAATGTGGAGAATACCCGTAGACACCTACGACGTCTTCCTCTATAAGATAAATTCAACCTGGCTCAACGAGAACCTTCCACGGTACTCAATGGTGATTTTCCTTGACATGATGAATGGCCAAAGCACTCTAGGAGACGATACTTGGCAAGTAATATTTGATAACGATGACCGCATAACATACATAGCATACGGCTACGCGGTAAACGACGTACGCGCGTCAAAGCTCTTCGGTTGCAGCAGCGCTAAGAGAAGCTATGTAGAGGACATAGTTTTAATCAGGCACTGGCTAACCGAAGGTCTGCCCAGCCAGATAACCGTTAAAAGAAGCGAAGTAGTGGCGACGCCCAGCGGCGGACAAGCGATAATAACTCCTTGGGGTGCACCCAATGAAGCCCTGCTGGTGGTGAAAGGAAACAATGCGTGGATAGGCTTGACCGAGCTAGGCGAAGGTCTGTTCAATAGGTACTCGTATCTTTTAAGCATTGTGGAGAGGCTGCTTGCACTGGATGGGAAAGTCCATGTGCACATTCAGCTTCCGGAGAGGCTCCTAGCGATACGGATAGACGACATACCCTTCTCCACTGAGTCGTGGTTCTGGCGGTGGCAGTACTTCACGCCACAGCAGTACGAGAAATTTTTCCAAATCCTCGAGAAACATGGAGCACACGTAAACTACGGAATAATACCCTTCAACGTATCCAAAGAGGACGGAAAATGGATCTCATACATAGAGATATTTCCAGAAACAGTGCAAGTCATTAGAGAGGCTGAGCAGCGCGGAACAGTTGAAGTGGCAGATCACGGCGCTACGCACGTCACGCCCTACCAACAGCGCTACGTAGAAGCCAAAACAACGAATCCACTGGATCTAACTAGAATCATAAGGTTCGAGTTCGGCTACGACCCAGTACTTAAGAAACCCATACCCTATGAGCTACAGAAGGAGCACATAGAAAAGGGAGTAGGCGAAGTTGAGAAGTGGTTCGGCAAGAAAATAGAGCTATTCATCCCACCTTGGCACGTCTGGAACGAAGCCACAGAAAAAGCCCTGGCAGAGGAGGGGATCAAAGTCTTCTCAGGAGACTTTAGGTTTAGAAAAGGCGGATACGGGCAGCCCCCCTCAGTAATGGGCGAAAAAAGCAAATACGGCCTGCTATACGTGCCGACCACACATAGCTGGGACCTAGCCAGAGACGGCTCCACAGACACAATAAAATACTACATCGGCTCCTTCCTCGACCACGGTATACCTGTAGTGCTCCTATCCCACGGCCGAAACTGGACGTTCATGAAATACAGGGAGATCTTCTCGTTATCAAACGTAGACTCTACGCTAACAAAGCTGGACGAAACAGTTAAGCCCGACTATGCTACAATACTGCAAATAGCCAGCAAACTGGAGCAATGGCGAAACACCCACACGAGCATCGGGATGGGAGCTGATGCCTTAACTCTTCAGATTGCGGCACCAGCAGAAATGAAGGTAAAGCTCAGCATTATTGCTCCGCCTGGATATAAAATAGAGAAAATAGTCCTAAACGAGGAGGAACTTGACGCTTCAATCCGCATTTTAAGCCTTAGAGAAGGCGAGAATAAGGTAGTGATACGCTTCACGGGTGAAGCCGCCTTACAGCAGTCCATGTATCCCTTAACTATTTTGCTAGTGGCAGCCGTAGTTGTAAGCGTAATTGTGGCTGCTTCAATTATCTTTGCTTTAAAAAGAAAGAAAAAAGCGCCAAATACAGGGCGGAAGTAAGGAAAAAATCGTTAAGAAATCTTGATTGAACTTATATATTTATCCCTTTATACTTAATAACTGAAGAGGTGAAGAAATGGATAAACTGCGCGTAGCCGTTATAGGCGCAGGCTTCATTGCGCGTGTTCACATCCCCTCCTGGAAGCGCATACCCGGAGTCGAGCTCGTTTCTGTCGTGGATATCGTGGAGGACAAGGCTAAAGGCTATGCGGAGGAATTCAAGATACCCGCCTACTACAAGGACTTCAGAGAAATGCTAGAAAAAGAGGACGTAGACATAGTGGACATCTGCACCCCCACCTACACCCACGCCGAGATAGCGATAGAAAGCATGAAGGCCGGCAAGCACGTCCTAACGGAGAAGCCTATAGCTCTCAAGATGAAAGACGCCCGGGAAATGATAGAAACCGCCAAAAAGCAAGGCGTAAAGTTCATGGTCGCACACTGTCTCCGCTTCTGGCCAGAGTACGTGGTCATAAAGAGAATAGTTGAGAACGGAGACATAGGGGAGCCCCGCGTGGCCCGTGCCTACAGGCAGTCAGGCTTCCCTGTCTGGGCTCCCTGGCACTTCGACGAGAACAAGGGAGGAGGCGTATTCTTAGACATGAGCATACACGACGTTGACACGCTCCGCTGGATAATAGGCGACGTAGAAGAAGTGTACGCTCGAGGTGGAGTACTAAAGGAGAAGAAGTCAACCGCATACGACTACGTACACGCATTATTGAAGTTCAAGAACGGAGCCATAGCCTACGTGGAGGGCAGCTGGATACAGCCCGAAGGCTACCCATTCTCAACCTACATGGAAATAGTAGGCACCAAGGGCGCACTAAGAGTCGACAACCACGAGACAGCGGCCGTAAAAATATGGAGGCCCGGGCAGCTGCCCCAAGACTTCACACCCAACAGCGAAGACGCCTACTACCTCGAAATAAAAAACTTCTATGAAGCCGTGAAATACGACAAGGAACCCGCAGTACCTGGCGAGGAAGGCCTAAAAACGCTTGAAGTCGTGCTCGCAGCAGTTAAGTCAATCAGAGAGGGCAAACCTGTTAAACTTCCCCTGTCTGAGGAGGTGTTCGCGTAATGGCGGGTAAGATGAGATTCGGAATAATATCGTTCGCCCACATACACGCTTGGAGCTACGCGAGAGTCCTAAAGGAGCTGGAAGAAGCAGAACTCGTAGCGATTTACGATGACGATCCAGAGAGGCTGAAAGAAGCGGCTCAAAAGTTTAACGTAAAAGACATCTACAGCGATTACCACGCTCTCCTAAAGAGAGACGACATTGACGCGGTAATAATAACCTCCGAAAACGCGAAGCACGTTGACCAGGCGATAGCGGCAGCAGAGGCAGGCAAACACATGATAGTCGAAAAACCGATAGCAACCACCTTGGAAGACGCCGACAAGATGGTGAACGCAGCCAAAAAGGCTGGAGTAAAGTTCCAAACGGCTTTCGTGATGAGGTACCACGACGCAACAGCCACGATTAAGCAAGTACTAGAGAGAGGCGAGATAGGCGAAATACTGGTCATAACAACGACGAACCACGGCAAGTATCCCGACCTGTGGTTCGGCGACCCAGAGCTAGCGGGAGGAGGCTCCGTAATGGACCACACAGTACACACGGCGGACCTAATGCGCTGGTACACTAAGGACGAGGTCGAAGAGGTCTACGCTGTCAGCGGCAAGAACATCAGGGACTACCTCACGGTGGAGGACACCGGACTAATCTCTCTCAAGTTTAAGAAGGGAGTTATAGGCAGCATAGACTGTAGCTGGTCAAGGCCCAGCACGTGGCCCATATGGGGCGACGTCTGGCTTGGCATCATAGGCACCGAAGGCTACATAGTTGTAGATGCCTTCAGGCCGAACGTGGACCTAGTGAAGGAAGGAGAGAGACTACAGTGGGTATACTTCGGCTCAGACTGTGACAAAAACATGATAGCAGACTTCATAAGAGTAGTGAGGGAGGACGAGGAGCCGAGGGCGAGCGGCTGGGACGGCAGGCAAGCACTAGAGATAACCTTGGCAGCATATAAATCGATAAAGGAGAACAAGGTAGTAAAACTTCCTCTCTAATTTTTTTATTTTTAAGTTGGTGGTTTCATGCCTAAAAAGTTATTTACAGGAGTGGATGGGGGCTCAACTAAAACCCTCACTGTAACAGCAGATGAGGAAGGAGTTGTCATCGGAGCTGGAGAAAGCGGCCCCTCAAACTATACGCCTTGACGGCAACCGACTTCGACCGTCCTCTGAACTATCTCCGGCTCTATCGAGATCGCCCCGGCGACGCTCGCGTCGATCCCGATGAGCTGATGCAGGCCGTGCATCTCCACGCTCCTCACGGGCGGCGTCGCTGGGAGGGACCTGCCCC
>JAPDKD010000130.1 GCA_029258735.1 archaeon
GATCTGAACTCTCCTTCGGTCTTATGGTCGAGTTCCTCAAGAACTATTAAAAGGTCCACATCACTTTCTTCGGTAACCTTGCCCATCGCCACGCTTCCAAAAAGGATCACTGCTTGAACACGTTCGTTGGACGTTCCTGAGGGGCTTGAGGAGCGGGTGAGTAAGACTAAGAAGGTGCTCGAAATGGCTGCTGAGATGGGCGCGCCCATAGTTACTACGCATCCAGGCTATATTCCTGAAGATGTAAATGATTCCAGGTACAGGGTTATAAGGGGCAGTGTAGGGGAGATCGCTAAGTATGGCGAAGAGGTTGGAGCTTTCTTTGCCGTTGAAACTGGTATGGAGCCCTCGAATGTTTTAAAAAAGTTTATCGAAGATGTTGGTAGCCCCGCTTTGAAGGTTAATTTTGACCCTGCTAACCTGCTTCGCTTCGGAGTTGACGAAGTTGTCAGGGGCGTGGATCTTCTCGGCCCGTATATTGTGCACACACATGCAAAGGACAGGAATCCTGAGACTGGCAGGGCTACTGTGGGTGAAGGACTTGTTCCCTGGGAAGCCTACCTCCAGGCTTTGAAGGCTCAGGGCTTCTCAGGCTGGCTTGCACTCGAGGACGAGACAGGTGTGGACGTGGTTGACTCGCTCAGGCGGGGGCGAGCCTTTCTCGAGTCTCTTATTTCGCGCCTATAGGTGAGAATTATGGCTCGGATACTTGTGGTAGGGAGTACTCACATGGACTTTGTTATTACTGTTCCGCGGCTTCCCCAGGTAGGGGAGACTGTTTTAGGAGAGAGTTTTGTTATGAAGCCTGGCGGTAAGGGGGCAAATCAGGCGGTGGCTGCTTCGAGGCTTAGCGCTGAAGTCTTTTTGGTCAGCAGGGTGGGAGCTGACGATGTGGGTAAGCGTCTTTTAGAGAATCTTGAGAGAAACCGCATTTCTACTAGATTTGTTTCCGTTGATGAAGAATCTCATAGTGGCGTTGCTTTCATACTCGTTGACTCGGAGGGTAGGAACATGATCGCTGTTGCGCCCGGCGTTGATAGGCGCGTTTCCCCCGGAGATGTAGATAAAGCCTTGAAAGAGCTGGACAAGGTGGACGTTCTGCTTCTGCAGCTTGAGATCCCCCTAGAGACCGTGTTCCATGCCGCTAAGGCTTGCAACGAGAGAGGAGTTAAGGTTATACTTAACCCTGCCCCCTACGCGCGCCTACCGGAGCAGATATTTCAGCATGTTTACGCGGTTACTCCTAACGAGATTGAAGCTGAGCAGATGACAGGCGTGGATATAAGGGATATCAATGACTGCCGTGAAGCTGGGCTAAGGCTTCTAGAGAAGGGTGTAAGCAGCGTCATAATTACTTTGGGCGCTAAGGGCGCCTACGTGGTTTCCCGCGAATTTGAGGGGCTGGTTGAAGGCTTTAAAGTTCCAGTTGTAGATACGACTGGCGCAGGAGACGCCTTTAATGGGGCCCTAGCGGTAGGCCTTGCTGAGGGAATGGAACTAAAGGAAGCTGTTAGACTGGCAAACGCCGCAGCAGCATTAAAGGTTACGCGGCTAGGAGCCCAAGAGGGCTTGCCGCTTAGAGAAGAAGTTGAAAAATTCATTAAAAAATACAAAAAATAAAAAGAAAGAATTTTTTTTATTCGTATACTCTGGTTCCGGGCGGCGGAGGCGGCGGTGGAGGCACTCTTTTCCTAGCTTTACTCATAGCCATATAGGCGGCCAAGGCTATTGCCGCTGCGGCTACAGCGCCTATTATTGCCGCTTCGGTGTAATCGGTTCTCCAGACTGCCTTTATATTCATCGGGCCAGTTATTTTTACCTTGAACTCTGGGCTGCTCGACAAGACGTTTCCGTTCTCGTCTTCCCAGTGGTCAAAAACGTTCTTTACTCCAAAGCCTATCTGCGTTGGAGACACGCTAATTGTTGCTTCTTCTCCAGCGGGGTACCAGCCTTCTCCGCTTACTTCTCCATATGGAGAAGAGACTGTCACGTAGTATTCGACCCTGTATACTGCTGTTAGGGTTGTTGATTTGGTGATTGATAATTGCCTGGATGCTAGCGTGTTGCCGTCGCTCCACTGCTCAAAAATGTAGCGTACATTGTCTTTCTCTACTGTTTTAGGAGCGCTTAGCTGTATACCGCTAGTAGGGTCTACCCAATCTGAGAATGATGTGTATTGATTTTGGTTTATGGTTATCGGTATCTGTAGCTGGTTGCCATCCTTGTCCTGTGCATAAACATTAAGCTTTACTAGAACGGTTAGAGATGCTTCCAGTGTGTCCGAGTATCTATTTCCTTGCTCGTCCACATACATGACTTCTACTTTGACTGTTTTCCTCCCTCCCTCCAGAGGGCGTAGGGTGAAGGTGACCTTGCCTGACCCGCCCGGAGGCATGTTCGGCGAAAAGTCCATCCCCTTTACTACCATAAAGCCGGGCGCATCTATCTTCGCGGTGACTTGCTTAGCTTCTCCCGATCCCTTGTTGATGAAAGTTACAGTGAGCGTGGCTTCTTCTCCCTCCTTAAGCGTTGTGGGGGTTACGTCTCCAGTCACCATTGGTCCAGGCTTTAAAGCCTTAGATGCAAGTGATACGTGCTTTGAGTCAAGCTGAGTAGTATCTCCATAAAGCGCAACATCGACGCTTAATACCCCGCCCATCTGGACGGTGAATGTGAAGGTGACTGTTGAGGTTGACTGCGCGGGCACGTTTACAGTTTTTTCTAGCGAGTCGAAAGTAAGCCCTCCTCCTTGGACTCTTACCTTATATGTGTAGCTTTTCTCGCCTAGATTTCTAACGTACACTTTTAGTTCGTAGCTTTTGCCGACAACTATATTCTGGGGATAATCCACTCTATCGATTATTGCTCTCGGGAATCTGTAGTAGTTGAAGCGGAGAATGCCCACTGCCCAGTTGCCCGTGTTGGGGTCCCAGAGCCAGCATTTCCATACGTGTTGTCCTTCGGGTTCCCCTCTCTCTGGCCTAAAATAGCCCATGTTTACGATAACGCCAGCTCCGGTGCTTGCAGGGCCTGCCGCCCATATAAGCCAGTGTCCCTTGGGAACGTTTCCAGGCGGGTACCACTCGTAGAGAAATATTACCCAGCTGTTGAAGGGTGTCACGAACCTCAGGTAGAAAGACTCGCTGCCATAGATTTCGTTTCGCAGCCTTCCGTTAATGTCTACTAGTTTAAGATTTAATACTCCTGTTCCAGGTACTGTTCCAGTACCGCTCGTCGAGTAGCTGTATGTGAGCGGCTGAGTTTCGCCGGCGAAACTCTCTGTAGGTGGATACCACTCCGATTCTGGGGAAGGAGGTTCAGGCTGCATTAAAGCAAGGGAGGCTAGAAATAGCAAAATTAGCGTTAAGAAAAGTACGAGTTTAAAGCTTTTTCTCATTCACCTCCCCTCAGATTTCTTCCAATGATAATGTATAATAAGTACACGCATAAAAATTTTTATTTTATTTTGAAATATGAATATTATGGATACAGGTTTTTAACTTCATACTTTATATTTATCAATATTTATCTAAATATTATTTAAAAAATCCCTATTATTCTAAAGGATTTAATTTTTTAAATAAATAGAAAATAGTCAATTATTTAAAGAGGACTAAAAAATAATTATGTAAATAACTTTGCATGCAATCCAGGCAGACTAACATATTAATTTAAAGAAAACCGTTAAAAAAATGAAGTTACATGTCCCTAACCCTGAAGAACTGTAAATTAACCATGCCCAAGGGCATTATTCGAGGAAACTTAGTAATTTCCAACGGGCTTATCAAAGCCGTTGGATCTTCAGTTAAGCCTCAAGGAGAGATCATAAACATAGACGACCTTTACGTCTTACCCGGCTTTAGAGAACAACACATGCATGATATGATGGGTGCGACGCGTTACATCGATAAGCCTAGCAGGCTGAAGGAAATATCTATTAAGCTTGCAGAGCAGGGTATCACCGCTTTTAAGCTCGCCACGGTAGCCATGCCTATCGATGACCTGCTAGCATACCTTAATACTTGCCGGGAATTTGCAGAAAGCGACGGTACGAGCTTGGGTGCCAGATTTGAAGGGGTTTTCGTTGAAGGCACGTTTATCAATAGGGAGTGTGCTGGTGCTCAGCCCCCAGAGTACATTATCCACCCGGACGAGCCGAAAGCTAAAACTGTTCTCGATAAGATTATAGAAACCAGGATTGTGAGGCTAATTAATATTGTTCCCGACTTTGGCGTGGACCTCATAAAATACGCGTCTTCTAGAGGTCTAATTGTTGGGTGCGGTCACTGCAAGGCATCGGCTAATAGGCTTGCTGAAGCCGTAGAAGCGGGGCTTCGCTTCATTGTTCACATTACTAATGGAGCTATGGGTCAGTCTTTTAAGCCCTTCGAGGGCGGTGGAACGTATGAAGGAGCTTTAGAGCTTCCAGTTTACGTCGAGATAATTACTGATGGATTCCACGTCAACTTCAAGTATGTGTCGGATATTATCGAGCGCAGGATTCAAAGGGGTAGAATGCATGAAATCGTCGTTGTTACTGATAGGCTCTTTCCCTCACCCGATGAGGCACCACGCGGCGAGATTAGAATGTTCAGTGTTCTATGCAGGAAGCCCGCTGATGAGGATGTATTGTATGCGGAAGGCTTTTTCGACGATTCTGGGCGGTTCGTGAAGTCGCCGCCCTATACGCTTTGCGGCAGTCTTTTAACGATGCCTCGTGCGTTTGAGAACCTATTAAACTTGTTCACTGTTGACCATTCAGGCTTTATGATAGATGTGCCAGCGCGAGGTATTCATGAGGCAATATGGCTGGCTTCTAATTTCATGTCTACCAATCAGGCTCGGCTTGAAGGAAGAAATGACGTTGGAGTTATCGATATTGGGAGGAGGGCCGACCTGACTGTTGTTAGGATAGAGGGAGAACCTGGAAGATACAGGGTCGGCGTGGAGGCGACAATTGTGGAGGGTAAGCTTGTATATTCGAAGCTTTAACTAAAAAGGAGAAAAGGTTAGTTTAAAGCCCATATTTTTCTACGGCCTTTTCTACGAATTCCTTTGCTTTGATGACTTTCTCGTCTAGCTGGTCTAGTATGTCTTTGCCGCCGACGTCTATCGCTATGGGCCCGTTGAACCTGAACTTTTTGAGTCCTTTGAAGACGCCGTCCCAGTCTATGGTGCCTTCGCCCGGCGCTAGGTGCCAGTTGTCTCTGCCGTCGTTGTCTGAGACGTGTACGTACATTATCCTTTCTCCGAGTTTCTCTATGGATAAGGGTATCAGCTCCTTTGCTGCGTGGAGGTGGCCCGTGTCCAGGACGGCGCCGAAGTTATCCATGTTGACCTCGTCTAGGAGGCGGAGCATTGCGTCGCTGTTGCTTATCGTCTCGCCTATCCTGGGCTCGAGCACGAATTTCAGGCCGTGGTCGTCGGCTATCCTGGCTATCTCCCTGTAGACGTTTACGAGCATGCTCCAGAATTTTCTCCAGGAGAAGCTTGGGTCTATCTCTACCTGGTATTTTACGCCGAAGACTACTGCGCCGCTGTAAGGCGCGGTTCCGACGAACTTAACTGGCGGGGTGAAGGTGTCGGTCTGCAGGAGGCTCGAGCCGAAGTAGTTTGCGAGCTTGGCTGAGCGCTCCATCATCTTCAGTCCTTTCGCCCTTACGCTGTCGTCGGGCGAGAGTATCTCGGGGAATATGCCAGCGAAGTTGACTATCTTAAGCCCTAAACTCTCTGCCTTTTCCAGAATAGCCTTCTTATTCTCCTCTATCTCGTCTAGGTTGTGTTCCTTGTAGGCTTCTACCTCTATGTATTTGAAGCCCAGCCTGGCGGCATCCTCGAAGGCCTTGAAGATTTGATCGAGGCTCGGGGGATAGCCGTACTTGGTTATCGCGTAGAGCCACGCGAGGTTTACGACAACCATACAATCACCCTACGCCGCCGTGATATTAATGCTTGCCCTTTGGAGGCTTGAGCATGAGAGTCACTATTTTGTGGGGCTGAACCTTGAGCCTCAGCAGGCCGTTTTCGGCCCTCAGTTTCTCCAGCGGCTCCTCGTTTAGATTCGCCAGCCAAGCCTCCTCAAAGGGCAGGCCAATCTTTATTTCTGCTTCTCTTTCCTCGCTTCCCACGTTATAGAACCTGAGTACGCTCCATTCGTTGTCTTCGGCCTTTTTCAGGGCAGTTACTACGAGAGGCGGGTCGATTGATGCGACCTTCAGGGTGGCTGGAGCTTTTCCTCGGTTGAGCGGCGCGTAGACCGCTAAGAGAGAGGCTGTGAAGTTGCCTGCTTCCACGTAGCTTTTACTTGCCTTCCAGTCTCCCTTGTGGGGGATTATAGAAAGCTCGAACATCATCTTTCTCTTGCACTGCGCATCTGGGGTCGGTATTGGCGGGCCGGCATGTCCTCTGCGCGTCACCAGGTCGCCTCGTGACAGCCACCCGACGGCGCGCAAGAGCGTCACGTAGACTGCTGCTCCCTGCTCCTCGTTTCTGACCTCGTACTCTGGGAGTCCCTTGTTGGCTACTGTGACGCCGGCTTCTCCGTTGTCTATGCTCATCCAGCCTAGCTGTGGGAAGGTTGTGGGCGGCTTTTCCACCCAGTCCTTTCCTTCAGGTATTTTAACGCTTCTTTTGATTACGTGGAACTGGGACTCCGCGTAGTGGTAGTCGACGCTGTAGGGCGCCTGGATTTTCAGCCTGAGCCTGTGGTCTTCCGCCCTGTTCTCCAGCTCTATCTTTAGGTCCACCCTTGGCGACCACTCGTAGATTGTGGCGGTGAGCTTTACGGGGTTGCTTATGAGCTTCTGGCTCCTCTTTTGGCCTTCAAGCTTTTCGGGCAGGTTCATTTCGAACTTTAGGACCAGCTGCTTCATGACCTTCCCTGTGACTATTGATGTTTCCGCGTCAACCTCTGCGCTGGTGTAGTGTGGGTCGTGCTCCTGTGGCGGGGAATAGTTGTATTCGTCGCCTGCGTCTCCCTCGTCGACTAGCGTAACGGTGTATGTTAGCCCTGTTTCCTTGTCAAATATTTTCAGCACTGCTTTGCCTCTAACCGCCTCTACGGCCACCTTGTCGTTTTCTATTCTCGTTCCCTTCTCCTCCTTGGGATGCTCGGCTTCTCCCTCAGCGAGGTAGAGCGTGGTGTATCCTAAGGGCGTGGCTTCAACCGGGAACGCGACTTTTACGCCTATCCACGGGCTCAAATACTCTACTACCTGTGCGGGTATCTCGCGTCCCTCCGCGTCCACCAGCTTGAAGCCGGCCGAGGGCAACACGAGTGTGGCTACGTCTCTCCTAGGCCAGCCCAGCGGGTTATATATGAGTATCCTGTATTCTGCGCCGCTTGGCGGGTTGTCGGCTATTCTTTCTGCAAGGTGCCTGGCGGCTTCGTAGGCTACGTCTGAGGCGATCTGTATCGCCCTTAGGAAGCGGACCTCGTTCTCTTTGTGAACGGGATCGGTGCCCGTGCCGTATATGCTGTCGTGGGCGTGGTTGAGGAGTACTAGTTTCCAAGCAGTGAGCAACCTCTTTCTAGGATACCTGTACCCATGCATGGATGCGAGAAGAGAAAGGGGTTCAGCGTACTTTTCTAGGAGGAGCTGTGACTGGTAGTTCATCTGCTTAATGTACATTCGGGCGGAGATGGAGGAGGATAGTATGGGCCTTGATTTGCAGCCTCTCATCTCGCCCTTGTAGACCTGCATTTTGTCTGCGTGTTTGCGGAGCTCTTTTACGTAGTCTTCGAGGGTGCCGTGAATGAGCTCGTTATGGGTAAGCATGGGACAAGAAAATGAAAGAGAGCAGAGATTAAAGGTTTTTAGAGATTTTCAGGTAAATTCAAGGCTTTTAAGCTATGGTCATAAGCCCTATGTGATGCATTGCTTACCAGCGAGAAGGGGAGAAGAGATAACCGACGAGGTAATAGAAAGCGAGAAATCCTTGGTTTTAAGACAAGCTGAAAATAGATTGCATGTCCAAAAGGCTATTCTCTTTTATATTTTCTCGCATCTCCAAGATAAAGAATAACGGGGAAAAACAGAATAACTGAGAGAGTGCAGAACTCTATACCTATAGTCATGCTCAACCCCATGTTCTTTAAGCCAAGCATTGTTGCAAAAGATAAGGCAGAGAAGCCCATTATCGTAGTAGTAGAAGAAGACAAAATGGACCTCGCGGTCTTTATTAAACCCTTAATTAAATCTCTCTCCTCAAGATATCTGTGAGTAATTAATATTGAATAGTCAATTCCTATGCCTAGGATTGTTGAAGCCAAACCTATGGTCTCTGGTCTGAGAGGGACTTTTAAATATCCTAAGGTAGCGAAGGTTAAATACAAAGCTATCAACAAAGGTGAGGCAACAAGAATACTTCTCCTGAAACTTCTTAAATCTAAGTATAATATTGAAAACACGAGAACTAAAGCTACTAAGGTAACTCTCGAGAAATCCTGCATCATTAGCTTACCAGTAACCCAAGAAACCGCGGGAGAACCAGCGAACTTTATTTTTATCCCCTCTTCGCTTAGCATGGCGGCATCTCTATATAGATTTCTCATTAGCTCTTTTATCTTTTTGGTATCTGTCCCGACATCGACGCTTATGAAACTTATACACATCGATAAATCATCGCTGATTAATGGCGATTCTATTTTTTTAAGCTCGTTTTCTTCGGGTATTCTACCATAGTTAAACTTAAGCTCTTCTGGTAAGCCAAATACCTGAGAAACATACTTCTCGTCTTTAAAAAGATTTTCAGCCTTTATTATATAATCAATAACTTTTTTATTTCTTATTTCTTTATAAATTTCTATTAAGTCATTAAATTCTTTCTTTATCTCTCCTAAGCTTTCCAATTCATCTTTTACTGGCGAATCTCCATTTAAATCAAACAAATAAAATCCTTTTACTCCTAATTTTCTTACTGCTTTTACAACACATTTTGGAATTTCATCTGGTTTTACATATAATAAAGGAGCATTTATTAATGAAGCATATATTGCTCCTTCAGCAGCATTCATTATATAATTTGCCTGTTTTTTTGGCAATTTACATTCCCATGAATAAGTTAGCTTATAATTAATAGAAGAATTTGCTTCTCCAAGCTGAATAATAACTGCCTTATATTTCCCTTCTCCAAGCTGGTCTAATTGCAAAGTTTGCTTTGACGCATTGGTAGCTGTTGCAACTCCAACTGCAACATTATTTTCATCTACTATTATTAATCCAAGCTTTCCATCCCCTTTCCATGTAAGTTCAAACTTCGCATTTCTTGCCATAAAAGGTGGTATGTTTGGCAATTCAACTTCTTCGCCTGGATAAAGCTTTATATCAACATAATAAGTAACTTTTCTTGTTACAATATCTAATAAGCGCTGCCACAAAGTACCATATCTTTCTCCTAGTATACCTTTTGTAGGAATATCAACAATAGCAGCTTTCCATTTGCCGGGATTAAAAACATAAGTTTCTATTTCTTCATGAGGTCCAACTAAAATATTCCAATTCTCTGAGGAAGCTACTTGCATTAATTCACCTTCATGATAGCAATATAATTGCAAATCTGGATCAGCAGATGGAATAGTTAATCCGCCTTGAAGTAAGCCAAGAGTAGCAATAAACATCAAATTAGGCATCCAGCTTTTACATGGCCAATATAAATCAGCTCTTATGAATTTGTAGCCATTTGGAACATAAAAGTCTTCATATTGAGGGGCAATAGAATCTTGCTTTATTCCAGTTATAGTTATTTCTTTTATTTCCTTAGGAGAGATTTTTCCTGTTAGCTCTCCTTTCGTTACATTATAGCTTCCGTAGGAAACATTTCCTACAACAGCTATAACCGCTTCATTGCTATAGCTCCAGTCATGTAATGCAATAGATGAAGAAATTTCATAAATATCATTGCTTCCAATATATGTATAATTTTGAGCTTTCCATGGAACCTTATTAACATTTATACATTCTATTTCCTTTAAATTTTTACAGTATATTTCCCAATCTTCCATAAAATAATCTAAGCCTTGTCTCGCATTTAGAGAAAGTTCTTCTTTTTTGCCTTTCTTATAGTCATCATAGAAAAGCAATGGATATGAATAAATTCTATTTGTTTTTTTATCGTAAAATACGCTCGCTGGTATCTCCGCCAAATAAGCAAAATCATCTATTAAGCTGTTTTCATCAAATTTAACAAAACATGCTTTTTTTATAGGCACTACTTTATTCCATGAAACA
>JAPDKD010000016.1 GCA_029258735.1 archaeon
ATAAATGGCAGCTCTCTTTTTAGCCTAGCTAGCTCTAACTGCAGTTTGGCTTCACGAGATCCCGCCCTTTTAGCGAAAACTTCGAGAATTAGCTGGAACCTGTCTATTACTTCAACTTTCAGCTCTTTTTCTAAATTGTGAACTTGAGTGGGCTTAAGTTCGTTGAAGAATATTACGCGGTTAGCGTTTTTTTCTCGGACTAAGGCGGCTAATTCCTTAACTTTGCCTCTTCCTATTTGATATGCGGAGTCTGGAGCCCTTATCTGAGTTAGCTTTCCAACTACTTCGTATCCAAGCGACTCCGCTAGCTCTTCTAACTCGTATAATAGGCTTTTCTGCCCTGGACTTAAGCGTTCCACTAATATGACTCTTTGCATCTAATACAGTTAAAAGACCGAAGATTATTTTTAAATATTTAGCTGACCAAAATATAGCAATACTAATCACTAATCTTTGAATTCTACAAGATCCCCTAGGGTTGGTTCAAACTCCTCGCTGTAGCTTTTACGTGAAGATATCTCCTCTTCTTCATATACTTCTACAAGTTTAATTTTCAGAATTTTCTCCAGCTTTTTAGCTAAAGTTACTGTCGGCTCCAATGTGCCAGTTTCTATCCTTCTTATTGTGGAAACTTTTTCTCCGACCATTGTAGCCAAAAGTTCTCTGGTAAGCCCCATTTTTTCCCGCGCATCTTTTATTCGCTCAGCATAGTCTTCGACAATTTCCTCCACTATTTGCCTCCTATACCTAGGCTTCCTAGCATCTCTTAGAGGTCTAGATGAGCTTCTTTTAATTCGCGGCAGGGGGGCTGAAAGATCTACATAGCCGACGATTTTTGAAGGATTTTTCATAGCACACCTGGAGCATACGATGAGATTTGCTCCGTCAATAACTACCTTGAAACCCTTGCCGACGATTTTAGCGCCGCATATTTCGCATCTTAGCTCCAAGAGCTATCACTCACTCAGATTATGCCTGCTGGTGATATATTTTTAACCTGCTTATCTACTTCTAAGGTTGTGAGCGCATTAAGAGAAGCTAAATCTCAAGAAGTAGAGCGAATAAAAGCGATTGTTACTTATCAATATGGGCCTCAAGCCGCTAAGATTTTTGAAAACGCTAGAGTGAAAGTGGAGGTTTCTAAAAGCACAGGAAGAATAAGAAAAATATTTGTTGATGGGGAACTCTTCGGAAGCATCAGAGCTTCAGATGGCTTCATATTGCCATCCATAAGCGGAGCGTTAAAGCTTATTAAAGCACTTCCTCCACTGTCCTATCAAGTCGTAATTGAAGAAGATGCCGCCGTGTTCGTAGCCAAAGGAAGATCTGTTTTTTGCAAGCACATCAAGGGCTGCGATGACCGAATTAAAGCGGGAGACGAAGTCATTATTGTCACTGAAAGGGGAGAACTAGTGGCCGTGGGTCGCGCAGTAGTATCATGTAGAGAAATGAAGCAAAAAAGTATAGGAGTATGCGTAAAAATACGAAAAGGGAAAAAAAGCTAAAATGATATTAATTTTATTCTCTATAAAACGTCACGTACTTGAATTGTCTTCTTCTTTCTATAGTTACTCTAAAGTTCCTTCTTAGCATGTTTTCCATTTCTCTATAAAAGTATTGATTTGAGAGCTTTGCCGGAGGCCTTATTCTTGGGACAAGCCCCCTTATAATGTTTAGGTCTGTCGTGTTCCGCTTGTAAGATATGTAAGCGTATCTTAGAAGGGTTCTGAGCTTTATGGAAATTTGTCTAGACCTAGTATTCTTGAGTATTTCTTGAACGACAAGCTTTACGTGATAAAGAAGTTTTCCATTCTCATCTCGAGGCAAAACTATCACCAGCTGCTTCTGTGTTATCTTTTTTAGAAAAGTTCTTAAAAGGTTTTTTGCCTTAAGTGAACATTATATGTAACTTTTAATTAAACAGTAGTCGAAACTAAATTAATTTTATGTACAATATTCTTAAGTTAAAATTGCCTGCAGCTCTTCAGCAGATTTACCAAGCATCCGCGAAATTTCAGATAAGCTTCTTACGATAACTAGTTTATCGCCTTTCTCCTTATCTTGAAAAACGGCAAAGAAAGCATTCACGCTACCTGTTATTCTGTAAACCTCCAATGCTCTTTTACACTCATTATTTTTGTCGAATTCGAGCACTTCAACATCGTATTCCCCGCTAGCCAGATCAACAAAGCTTAACAGCAAAGTCTCGCCGAACTTTAAGTCAAAGTCAGGAATGTCCTCCTCAGACATGCTACGTTTATCTGAAGGTTCTAGTGGCTGCAGACTGTTATCAGGCCCTAGACAGAAAACCTTAGGTTTAATGATGAAGCTCCTGGGATTAGGCAGCGACGTGTCTATGCGAGCCCTGTAGGCTTTAATCATGCCTACTCCACCACCGGGATTCCGAATTTCTGGGAAGCTTTAACATGTTCCTCATAGGGTATAGAGTCGACGTTTATTATGCCTTCGTAACTCTTTCTATAGATTTCTCCTGATATTAGCTTCTTTATGTTACGCCTGTACTTATATGCCATCATCGGCTTTTCCATACCTTTGAGTTCAAGCCACTTCCTCATCGATATGCCATACGCTTTTTGAACCCTGTCACGGTAAATATC
Source organism: archaeon (assembly GCA_029258735.1). GTDB lineage: Archaea > Thermoproteota > Thermoprotei > Thermofilales > JAPDKD01 > JAPDKD01. The sequence goes on from JAPDKD010000016.1 coordinate 2,619, forward strand.
TGGCATGACGTTGAAAGAGCAGAATGGCACGAGCCTTCCATCGGGTGTTACGTAGTGTATGTCGCACCTCTGTACTCTAGCAGCATCGTGGTTGTACAGGTCCTGGAAGTGCATCATACCAACGAAGAGAGTATTATAATGAAACTTTCCTAGTGAGGAATAATCATGCTTTACAAGTATATTATATAATGAATTGATGAGTTTTCTGCCCTTTTTCAGCCTTTTCGGTGCCTTTGATGTATCAATAAACTTCCGCAATTTCCATCCTACCTCCAGAAGAACTCGAGCTCGGCTTTTGCCTTCTTTCAAGTCTTCGGCTTTTTCCTCTAGGAATTCCATGAAGCCCTTGACGTCAACAAATCTAGTTATGGGTATTATTGATCCGTCCTCGTCTAGGAAGATGTACGTTGCCGCACCGCAAGCAAAGTGCGTTGTCAGCTCCAGCTTGGGCTCTCCCGTTAAAGCTTCTACAAAATGAGATATCGGAGCTACAGTGGGCACAGGATACCAGTCCTCTCTGCTTACTTGACCATCGGATTGTTTTTCTATCTCGATTATCGCATCAGGTATGGTTATGCGCTGCTTTTCTCTCTCCTTCCTCGGCATTCTGCCTACTAGGCTCACAGGCTGAAAGTTCACTCCTCTAACTATGTCTATATGCTTTAGGCCGAAGCGTATCATGTCCCATATTTCGTGCGTGTTGTATCCGTTTATTAGAGTAGGTACGAGAACTGCTGGCATCTTTGCTTTCCGAAGAGCTTCGAGCGTGTAGGGTATTTCCCAGTGGTTCTTCGGGTTAGTAAAAGGTGTAACACCGTCGAAGCTCATGTAGACGACGTTCGTGCCCGCTTCTCTCAACTCGATTGCTAGCTTGGGATTATATGCTAGAGTTATACCCGTCGTGTTTACTTGCACATGTGTAAAGCCTTCCTCTTTTGCTATCTTAATTATTTCTACTAGATCGTCTCTTAGGGTGGGCTCTCCTCCTGTTATTTGGAGAGCTATAGCGGGGTACGGGCGGAGCTTTCTTGCTTGCCTCAACATGTACCTAATGTGGTTTAGTGTGGGCTCGTAGACATAACCTGCAGCTTCGGCATAAAAGAAGCAATAGAAGCAGCTGAGGTCGCATCTATTCGTCGCTACTAGGTTTACTAGGGCTGGATGGGACTTATGTCTGGCGCAGAGCCCGCAGTTAAATGGGCATGGTGCAGCTATTGGTACATGGGGGGTGGAGATCCCTTTTCCGTCGTATTGCCACTCGCTGAAACGCTTATACAGCTGATAATCTCCCCAGTAGACTTCCTCTATTTCACCGTGCTGGGGGCAAACCTTTCTCATCCAGACTTTTCCCTCCCTTTCAAATATTCGCGCAAAAAGTAGAGTCGTGCATTCGGGGCAAACAGATAATGTAAAGGCTATATGCGTCTCGCCTTCCTTGAGAGGCGGCTTTGATTTTAGATAAACATGATAGTCTTCGCCGATTTTCGGCATTAAAAGAGGACGGAGCTTTTCCCCGAGTTTTTCGAACTCCTCGACGGAGGCTTCGAGGAATTCGCTATAATTTACTTTGGCTTCTTCCTTTTTCACGGCCTGCATAAATGTTCTCCAAGATTTCTTGGCTTGATGTCTTCTTAAAGGTTAGGTGATAAAATGTAAACTTACTAACATGGTTTACAAATTAAACTTAGTTGAAAAACTAGTTGACGTTTATTTGGGAAACTACTCCTCGAATCAGGTTTTTTACGTGCTTCCAGTCTTCTTCCGAAATTACTCGCGGCACGAAGATTACCGTTATAGTACCCGTCAAGAGGGCTTCAAAAAGTACCGTTATACTTCGGGTAACGATAGTTGCTGAAACCGCTATTTCTTTTGGCGCTCCTAGCAGAACGAACATTGATATCATTGTGGCATCTAGCACGCCAGCGTTTACAGGAATTCCGATAGGCACGTTATCAGCCAGTCCATAAATGGGATATGCAAGGGCAAGCGCGTAAAAACTCATGTTAAAGCCTAACGCTTTAAAAATCATGTAGGGCACTGTGACGCCGAGACCCCACTGCATTAACAGGAAAATAAATGCTATCATTATACTGCCCTTTTTCTCCTGTATTACATCAATAGACTTCGCGAAATTCTCTAGCGAGGAGGCGATGTCAATTCCCTTTGATAACAGATATTTTATTACTCGATTTTCCCTTTTCCTACATAGATAGCTAGTTGTTTTTTCTATTACATATTCAGCCTTGTAAATAAAAAGCAAACCCCCTGTTATCGCTAGAAAAGCAAGCCCTAGCGCTATTGATGCTTGAGGCAAGACGCCTGTAGCTCCGCCCGTTTCGGCTAGAGCAGCCGCGCCGAATCCTACGAATATTGCAAATGCAATTGCACTTAATAGCCTATGAATTACGATTGTTGCAGCTGACCGAGAGTATTCAATATTATAAAGCTTCTTGAGCAGATATAAACGGACTACTTCTCCTGTGAAGAATGCTGCCGGAACGAGCATATCACTAAACCATCCAGCAAAAACTATGAGTAACGCGTCTAAAACTCTAACTTCAGGCGCTACAGTTCTTAGAATAAAATACCACGCAAATCCATAAGTTACAATATAGAGAACATCGACTGTTATTGCGGCCATTATATAGCTTTTACGGGACTGAAGCAGTAAACTCCAAAGCTTGTTTAAGTCCACGCCTATAGCTATAAGGAAAATTAAGAACAGGAATAAACCAAAGAGCAGCATGACTAACGGGTTAAAAATCCTTTTCATGTTCATCGCCGTTCGGAAATGCTGTTTGGCGGCATCTCCCTAGCCCGTTTCTTCATAGATCAGTTCCCGAGTTTTCGAACATTTGCCGCCATAGACATAACTGTTCCGGTGTTTAAAAATATCCTACTAATTTAAATATCAAGTCTATTAATGCTCCCCTTAATACATAGCATAAGTAGCCTAGAAATATGAAAAGGATATATGGAAGCAAATATGATACCCACACTTCACCTGAAGGCTGAACGTCACTATCTTTTTCCTCCAAAAACAACGACAACATAATTCTTTTGCAGCCGCCGTCTCTACGCTCTGCAATAGCATACTTATGCTTGTTTTTCTCGTATTCTTTTGAAGAAACCTTAGTTAAGGCAAAAAGTGCGATCAGCTTTTTTAAAATCGATTCATCAGGGCATAAATCGCTATACAAATAATCTATTTTCCTAACATTGTTCAAAAAAATAAAAAGTGGGGCGAAGAGTGAAATGATAACGGTATTTGTTAAAATCGCTAATGACGGTACAATACTTACGTATCCGTAAATATACCTGAACTTAGGAGTCTCAGTTAGCGATAAAGCTATGAGCGCCTTCACATCCGCCCCGCCCATCATTTTTCCAAAATGCATAACAGCTGCTATGGCAAGCCCAACCGCAACCGAAATTAGGTACAACATTAAGTATATTAGGCTATGGTAAAACCACAGTTCAAAGGCTGTAAACGCTCCGTTGACTGCTAAGATAACTATCCAAATTTTATCGTCTATTTCCCTTGTTTTTAAATCTTGATAAGCTGCTATTCCAAGCAAAAAGATAGCTACAAGCTCTTTTGAGTACTCCAATATAGACAAATACATTAAACCCCCAAAATTAAGTAACAACGACGACCATATAGGGGTAACTGCCGAAATAGTGATCCCGAGGAAAATCAAAATAGGTAAAAAGCCCTATACGATAGTTCATACGGGTGCCTTAACATATGAACATGAAGAGAGAAAGCGATATTGAAGATATAATTCTGAAGCATGCATTGCTAAATGCCTTGCGCCATGGAGGTAAGGCGCGGACGGATGCGGTTGTCAAGAAACTTTTAGCTGAAAAGCCTGAACTCAGGAAAAATGTTAGGGAAATCATCCCGCTAGTGAAGGAGATAGTGAAGCGTGTTAATCAAAAATCTCTAAGCGAAATAGAGGGCATTATTAGGCAAAGATGGCCAGACGAACTTGAAGCCAAGAAGGAAACTGGGAAGAAAAAGGAGCTGCCTCCACTGCCTGAAGCAGAAGAAGGTAGGGTTGTTACGCGGTTCGCCCCCAATCCCGACTTTGTGCTTCACTTAGGCAGTGCTAGACCTGCAATCCTAAGCTATGCTTATGCCAGAAAGTATAGGGGCCGCTTCATACTTAGATTTGAAGACACGGACCCTAAAACCAAACCTCCAGTATTGGAAGCGTACGAATTAATCCGCGAAGACCTGCGATGGCTCAATATTTCCTGGGATGCGGAGTACATTCAATCACAGCGAATGGAAATATATTATCAACACGCGCAAGAACTAATAAAAAGGGGTTATGCCTACGTATGCACTCACACGCCAGAAGAGATAAGACGAATGAGGCGTGAAGGCATAGCCGATCCGTGTTCTAACCACCCGCCAGAGATACATTTAGAAAAATGGGAAAAAATGATGAAAGGCGAATATGGAGAAGGAGAGGCAGTACTCCGGATAAAAACAGACCCCAAACATCCCGATCCTTCGGTAAGAGACTGGATTGCCTTTCGTATAATTGATACTGAGAAATACCCCCACCCATTAGTAGGGAGCAAATACGTTGTATGGCCAACCTATAATTTTGCATGTGCAATAGATGATCATCTCCTAGGGGTTACACACATACTTAGGGCAAAGGAACATCAAACAAACACGGTGAAGCAGAGTTATATCTACAAATACTTAGGGTGGGAGGAGCCGGTAGCTATCCATTTTGGACGAGTAGGACTCGAGGGAACTATACTCAGCAAGTCAAAGATCAGAGCTGGAATTGAGCGCGGATTATATAAGGGATGGGACGATCCTCGGCTTGGAACTCTGCGGGCTCTTCGTAGAAGAGGCATACTTCCTCAGGCAATCTGGGACCTAATATTAGAAATCGGTGTGAAGCCTTCATCGGCTAGAATAAGTATTGAAAACTTGCATTCTATGAATAGGAAGTATTTGGAGCATATTGCTAACCGCTACATGTTTGTTCCAGGGCCTGTCGAGATAAAACTTAAGTGGAAGGGCGATACGTTGAAAGCTAGGATCCCATATCATCCATCGTATCCGGAGCGTGGATACAGAACTATAGTGCTTTCAAAGACTGGTGGAAGTTTCAAAATCTTTGTTCCAAGGAGGGATCTTGACAGAATGCTGAGAGAACGTGAAACACGCCTGCTAGGCCTTGCTACAATAAAGCCGCTAAAATTTCCCGAGTTTGAAGTGGTAGACGTAAGCCATGAAGTTAGGAAAGGACAATTTGTTGTGCAGTGGGTTCCAGTAGATGAAAACGTTAAGGTGAAGGTGATTAAAGCGGAGAAAAGTGATGTCGTAGAAATTTTAGGTTTAGGCGAAAAATCGCTGGAGAAGCTTAATGTAGATGCTAGAGCGCAGTTCTTTAGGTTTGGCTTCGTAAGGCTCGACAGTATAGGAGAAGAAGGCCACGTTTTCTACTATACGCATAGCTAGCCTTCTTTAAGCGACCACGGCTTCCCTTCTAACACTATTTTTGAAGGCAAATTATCCTTATGCTTTCTTAAAAAGCGAAGGTCTTCCTCCTTGTTCCTCAGTTCATCGGGAAGTAGAATTGGTATTTCTTCCATTATTGGATACCATCTGCCGCATTCGGGACAATATAGAACTCCTTCATCAACCTCGGTTTTCAAGCATTCCTCACAGTCTGGGGCTTCCCTTAGTTCTTCTATTTTCAATCCTTTACGCCCACAGTACAGTTCGCAGAGAGGCTTATCTTTCACGTCGACTTTCCTATCTTTATAATAATTAGTAGATAAAATGTAGAGTTCGAGGGGGAAGTGCTTATCGTAGGGGCACGCTAAGATGTCCATTAGCCTTAGCTTCAAAGGATCACCTTGATTTTCATTCACATAGTAGATATTTAAGCTTGCCCTGAGAAATGTCAGATTTTTACCCTGAAAATTTTTAATTCGTCTTCATACAGCTCGAAGTTTTCTAGGAAATCTTTGAGAGAATATATGTTCACAACCGGTATTCCTTCGAAAATTTCTGCTTGTGGAATAATTAATGAAACTATTAGTGGAATTATTTTGACCTCTCTTTTCGCTTTATCATAGAAGTTTATAGGCATTGACGTAGCCAACGCTTTAGCTCTCTTCTCTTGGGCTAACGCGGCCTTTTTCAGCTTAGAGCGTGGAGCTCTTACCCATCTTTTGCAATCGATAGCTAGGATAATGTTAAAACGAGAAGCAAGGATATCGAGCTCGTATCTTTTTTCTCCAGCTTTGAACCTTAGGTTTCGATGTACTGTATAGCCTTGACGCTTGAGAAGTAATGCTACAAATCCCTCAAAATTCCGCCAATTCATTTTATAAGCAAGTTCAATAAGGTTAAAACCTTCGAGCCAAGCCTCAAAAAGAAAGCCGGTCGCGTCGGTAATTACGTAGCATTCAGACCTTTTTTCTACCGACTTTTTATCCGCAAAAATTTCTTCTACAATCTGACTCGATAGACCTAACTCTTCCCGGTCCTTCCTACACAATGAGCCTTTTTGTAGAATTAATTTATACAAAATCTCTTTCTGTAATAAAGACATCAGTACTTGTCAAAAACATATCAGGAATCTTATACTATTATGGATGCCATTGCTGCTAGTCTAGGCCACCTTTCCGCTGCTTCCTTCGCTAAGGGTCCTCTGATCTCTGTTCCTTTAGGATCCCCTTCGGGAGTTATTATAGCTATGGCGTTGTCCTCAAAGGCTATCCACGTACCATCTGGTCTACGATAAGGTTTTTTCTGCCTAACAATTACACCCCTTAATATTTGCTTACGAAGTTCAGGTTTCCCGGCTCTAATTGATACAACTACTACATCGCCTACAGCCGCACCAGGTATTCTCCGCCAAACTGTTTTAGTATTGATTACTCCGATAACTTTAGCTAAAGTAGCACCACTATTATCGGCTACCTTTACCAAGCTTTCC
>JAPDKD010000042.1 GCA_029258735.1 archaeon
CTCCATTGAAGCTAAGATTAAGGGGTTTAGGAAGGAGAAGAGGCATTCGGAGCCATCGTCGCCCCACGCTGTTACGAGGAAGCCTTCTATGCCCTCTTCTCTCGCAGCGCTTAGGAAGCTCTCAGCGTTTTTAAGGGCCATCTCGAAGTTGGGGTAGTACTTGTTCCAGTTCCAGAGGCCCGTGCTGACCACTTGCGGGTAGCCGTGCTTCTTAATCATGCCTATGACTTCGCGAAAATACTCTTTATCCGCGGGCCTGTAGTTCCAGTTGGCTATTAACGCTTCGCCCCACATCTCGCTTTCCAGAAGCTTTGACCATGCTTTCCGCTCTTCTTCGGTTAAGAATATGCCCGTTATCATGTCTCCCCAAAGCATGGGCTTTTTCCCACGAGACTTTACGATCTCTATGAGCTTCTTGTAGTGCTGTTCGTAGAACTTCGGCCCCTCGAACCTCCATGTCTTATTTAGGCTCTTACCGCGGCCGAGAGCCCAGGTCTCGTCTCCGCCTATGTGGATGTACTCGGCGTCTTTGAAGAAGTCCACCGCCTCTTCCAGCAAGTCGTAGGCGAACCTCCTAGCCTCTTCGTTGCTGACGTCTAAGCAGCCTTCGCTCGGCCTGTGCCACTCGCTGAACCTCCAAAACTCCGGCAGCGTGAGGATGTTTTCCATGTGTCCTAGGAGCTCCAGGGAGGGGAAGACCTCTATTCCTAGTTTTTTGCCGTACTCGACGACTTCACGCAGCTCTTCCTCGGTTAGCCTGCCCCTATGAACTCCTATGGTCGGGTACTTCTTCCAGGGAAAGAGGTCTTCGAAGTATATTGCGAAGTAATTGTATTTGAGTAGGAAGAGCCATCGCAGCAGCCGCTTGAAAGTCTCTACTTTTGGCACGCCTCCCCTCGCGATGTCGAGGTGGAAGCCCCTGAACTTGAAGCGTAATTTCTCTTCTACCTCGACTTCGGGGAGCCTGCCGTTTCCCTGGCGTACTAACTGTATCAGGGTGGCGAGGTAGATTTTTTCTTCGCCCCAGACTTTCACTACTCCCTCTTCGACTTTTAGCCCGGTTCCCTCGCGCTCCACTTTTTCGAGCTTCCAGCTTCCCCGTGGAACGCCGAACTCTTTAGCTAGGAATTCGGGGAAATCGGAGAAGCCGTCGAAGCTGAAGCTGCGGCCAGTATAGGTGAGCCTGGCTGGCTCGGGCACGATCAAAACTTTATCTTGCAATTTCAGCACCATCCTAGAATATTGGATTGTTACCTATTAATTTCTAGTTAGATTAGCTGGTTTCTTGTAAAAGTCTTAAGATCTTGATTAGCCTTTAGACGTCAGGAAAGCTATTACATGCCAAGCTTAGGCAGACGGCGAACTGCAAGTCTTTCCAATTTTCCAATGATGCAAAGAGAAAGCCATTTTTCATGTTTTTATAGTAAGGTATTAGGCGAGCCTTTTGAGGGTAGAAGACCTTTCTGAGGCCTATAGAATCGTTGACTGGATGGATAACCCTTACGAGAAAAGCGGGCGTAAGCGCTATCTTAAAGCGTTACAGGAATTTAAGCAACTTGTCGAGCATATTTGGCTGAAATCATTGCCGCCTAAGGTCAGAGTTATAGATGTATGCGCTGGCAGAGGCATCGGTGGAGTTGCTTTAGCTCGAGTATTGAAGGAAACGGGACATGAAGTCGATTTAACTTTGGTTGATCTCCGCCCCGACGCGCTAAGAGACGCTGAGAAATTCTGCGCAGACGAAAATGTAAAGTGTAAATGCGTGGTTAAGGATGCGGTGAAAGTTCATGAACTGGGAGTTTTTGATGTGGCTTTGCTATATGGGGGCCCTTTAGCTCACTTTGACGCGTGGTCTTTGCTGAAAATGTTTGCGTCAGTTTCGCAGAGCCTCAATAGTAATGGCGTAGTGATTGTAGAGGAGATGGATAGGATTTACCATATATTCAGAGGAGGATTTAAGGATTTTATCGTGGAAACTGTTAGCCCTGAGAAGTTGACCGTCTCCGCACATTCCGGCTACGATGCTTTTCGTGACGTGTATAGGCGCGTGATGTATGAGATGAAGACTGGCAGGGCTGTGGAGGTTGAGCTAACTTTTCGCAGCGTAGCAACTATAGCTTCTCTTCTATGGATATTTTTCCACGACGTTGACTTAATAGGAAAAGATGAGAGGCTTTACTTTATAGTAGGATACAAGCCTAGACGAAGAATACGAGTCGAGGATTTGAGAGAACCTCCTTTGCTCTTAAGGAAGAAATGAGCTAATCTTATTCTGCTGTAGATGAAATAATTTATTGTGCAAATTAATTATTTTTATGATGCTCTATTAGGCGACTAATCCTCCTCTATGAGATTGTTTTCTAAATATTGCTTGGTATGCATATATTGCGCCCATTCCAGCTGCGGCAGCGCCTATTAGAAACAGTATTTTTGGGTGCGCTGCATCAGCTAGGTATCCGCCTAGTAAGCCTAGCAGGACAGAGTAGAATTGGGACATCATGTTTTCTGTGGCGTATAGCGTTGCTCTCTCGCCTTTGTCGCTTAAATCCATCAGTAGCTTGGAGTAAGATAACTGGAATGCTGGCCACACCGGTATTACGAAGAATGCCGCGAAGATTAGGGGGTCTGTGCTGGAATAGTATCCTAGGTAGAGTATGAACCATCCTATTCCCGCGAATATTAGCATTTTCTCCGCTCCTACTTTGTCTACGAGGTATCCGTAGGGGATTACGCTCAGGCCTAGAAGTGTTGTTATGGTTACTAGGAACGCCCATAGCTGCTCTGACCCGCCCAAGTAGTTGATGTAGTAGACTGCTATAAGCCCACCAGCCAGCGTGGACGGCATTACGAGAAGCATTTTTAGCGCGAAGAGTTTTAGGAGGTCGTTTGTTATCTTGGGCTTTACTAAAAGCGATTTCAGCATAATTTTTCTTCTTTCTTCGGGTTCCTCGGGTATTAGGAGTATCATGGTGAAGGGTAGCAGGCTTGCGAGCACCTGTAGCCTAAGCAGTGTCCTCATGCCTAATGCTTCGTAAGCGTAGGCGGACAGCATGTTTCCTAAAGCACTCCCCGCGAGGGATAATGCGCTGTATAGGCCTATTGCTCTTCCCCTCTTTTCTTTGAAGGTTTTTGCTAGTAGTGCTGAGAAAGCCGCTCCGCCCGCTGAGCCTGTGAAAGCGCCTGCTATTCTTATTAGGAGCAGCTGGTCGAGTGTGCTGGCATAGGATATCAGCAAGGTTGTTGTCAGACCCGTGAGGCTGGAGAGTATTACGAAAGGCTTTCTTTTGCCGTAGGCGTCTGACAGGCGGGCCCAGAAGTAGCTTAGGAATACAGCTAGGATGGATGGGGCGGTGTTTGCGAGGCTTAGTAGGAGGAAGCTTTTTCCAGCTATTTCATAGTAGAAGAGTGGGAGGAAGGGGGCCGTTATTCCCCCTATTAGGTTGGAAGTTAGCGTGTGGGTATATATGAACCCTTTGCTCTTTTTCATTGTCCTCCCACTTCCCGGAAGCGTAGTTTATGCTTAGGGGGTTATATATTTATTTATTGTAAATAAATCGGTGATAAGCCTTGTAAAATATAAGACTTTTACTGAAATAGATTGATATGTTATAGAAATTACGAAAAATGCTTCTTAGTTCTTTGCTTTTTTCGTTATTTTTGACGCTGCCTTAGGTGGTATATAAATTTATTCTTTGGGCCTTGCTTTTGAGGGGGTAGGTGTTATGGTAATAATTTATAGTGGCGCATCTTATGGATATTGGAGGCTGGAGCCTTGATTTTCGGTTCTTTTGTTAGCCGTTTAGCTGATCTCTTAGCGGAGTATTCTACAAGCATTAGAGGCGGTGATGAAGTTCTCTTTACTTCAACCTACGAGGCTGTTCCTCTTGCTGCTGAGGCTGTGAGGGCTATAGTACAGAGAGGGGGTTATCCCATCGTAATTCTGAGCGACGAGGTTATTTCAGAGTTCTTCTATCGTTATGCGCCTAAGGAAGTTCTCGAGTACGTTCCCAAGGTTCAGAAGTTTATTGCAGAGAATATTGATGTGCAGATTTCGGCTCTCTCGAGCACTCACACCAAGTATTTGGCGAGCATATCGCCGGAAAAGCTTCGTCTAGCTAGCGAGGCTAGAAGGGAGCTTACGGAGATTTTTATGAAGCGTAGCGCTGAAGGGAGCTTACGGTGGGTTGTAACAGCGTATCCTACTAAGGCGCTTGCCCAGGAAGCGGGCATGTCGTTCTTTGATTATGCGGAGTTCGTTTTTAAGGCTCTTAAGGTTGACAGGGAGAACCCTGTCGAGGAGTGGAGGAAGCAGGCCGATATGCAGGATAAGATCGCCCGATTTCTTGAGAAGGTTTCAGAGCTTCGCTTTGTAGGTCCTGAGATGGATATTACGTTTAGAGTTGAAGGGAGGAAGTGGATTAACGACGATGGAAAGCATAATATGCCGGGGGGTGAGGTTTTCACTGCGCCGCTGGAGGAAGGAGTCGAGGGCTTTATCAAATTTACTTATCCGGCTGTTTGGCGGGGGCGTGAGGTTGAGGGCGTGAGGCTTAAGTTTAAAGGGGGAGTAGCCGTGGAGGCTGCGGCTGAAAAAGGTGAAGACTTCCTTAAGAAAATGCTGGAGGTGGATGAGGGAGCTAAAAGGGTCGGAGAGCTTGCGTTTGGATTGAACTACAGCATTTCGAGGTTTACTAAGAACGTGCTTTTTGACGAGAAAATAGGGGGAACTATGCACATGGCTTTGGGAGCCGCTTATCCTGAATGTGGCGGTAAAAATGTTAGCTCTATTCACTGGGACATGGTTCGAGATTTGCGTGACGCAAAGGTTTACGCGGATGGAGATGTAGTCTACAAAGATGGAAAATTTATCTTAGAGGTAATTTCATAGCTGGAAACTAAATTTTTCATAGCTTTCTAACTCTCTTTAACAAAGGATTTTTATCGATGCTTTCCATTTTTTAGTTCATTTTTAGGAGTAAGTTTAAATATTTTCATAAAAATATTGACAAGGGATAGAAAGATGGCTTAGTGGGGTTATTTTTGGTGGTACCCCTATTCCTTCTACCTATATAACCCGTGGCTCTGGTACCTGTATTACAGTTACTACAACTATTACTGGTACTACTTGTTGCTCGCCATGCTGTTATCTTATTCCTTAACAGTTCCATATTTTATGTGGCCGTTTATCTGGTTATGGTGAGGGAGCCATGAAGCTGGCTTTCACAACGTGTAATCCTAACGGATTAGATAGCATGGTATGTCCTTGGGACGTGGCTTCTTTTCTAGTAATTGTAGAGCTTAAGGATGGTGAAGTTGGGGAAGTTGAAACTGTATCGGGTTTTCAGTCGTTCTTTTATTCTCAGCCTTTTGCTCAAGGGTTAGAGGATGTCGATGCTTTGATTACAGCTTCGTTTACACCATATGCGCCAGTTCCTGCTCTTTCGGGCGTGAAGATCTATTTGGCGCCTCCCTATACTACTGTTCGCCGAGCATTAGAGATGTACAGGGAAGGAAAATTGAAGGGGGCTTCATCTTTATGGCAAGCTCCTTCTCAGCCGCCAGCAGCCCCGTTTTTCGTCCCTCAGTCGGCTCCGCAATTTGCTGGTTTTTCTTATCCTGTTGCGGGTCCGCAGGTTGGCACACCGGTTGATGAGAAACGTAGGTTTAGAGAGATGCTGGAACGGCAATTGTGGGTTCTTCGCCAGCAGAAATGGCTGTTGGAGACTGAGAGGGAGAGAATCGATAAGGAGCTTAAAATTATTGAGGAACAGATTGAGAAGATCAAGGATAAGCTTAAAAGCTTAGATTAGTCGATTAAACTTTAAAAATTTTTAACTTATTTTTTATTCTTCCTTTTACATTTACCTAATATAAAATTATTTATACCACTGTCATATTTTACAAATGAGGTAGAATATGATGGGCAGATATGAAAGGATAGCTTGTCCAACTTTTTCCCAGAAGTATTAGAGAGTTTTTATCTATCCTGAAATTGGCATCACACCATACATAACTATCGTAGAGATTAGAAGCGGGAAGGTTGCAGACGTATGTGCTCTTCAAGTGAAATACAAATCACTTAAGAAACTCCTCGAGATGCTCGAGAAAGAAAAAGTAACATCATTAATATTAAACTCCATAAGCCGAACTCTTTTAGAAAAACTTAAGGAGAAAGGAATCAAAGTTTACTGCGCTCCCACCGATCTTAAGGTGTCAGATGCTTTAAGCCTTTATCAAAATGCAGAGCTAGGCGAAATTAACTTAAAACTTCCTAAAACCATTCGTGCATGATCCTGCCCAAATTTGTTTTAAGTTAGTTATTTAACTACCTTGGACTTTATCAGTAAAGAATTCATGTTAACATTTAGTCAGGTTTTTATTCCTCCTCTGTTTCAGTACTCGATACTGAGATGAAGATAACGAGAAGGAGGTTTCTAGGGCTTATAGGGGCTGTAGCAGCGTCCGCAGTGTTAGGCTACTTGGGCTTTAACTACCTGTTCCCGAGGAAGAGGCGGCTGAAAGTGTACAACTACAGCTACTACATCGATCCGAAGGTCATAGATAAGTTTGAGAAGCTGTATAACGTAGAGGTTATCTACAACGAGTACGAGGCGGCTGAAGAGGCACTCGCGAAAATACAGCTGGGCGGCGGAGGCTCTACTTTTAGATCTACACCGTCTAGTGCCACGACGTTTTCGAATCTCTTAACTATTCCTTCTAGCCTGAGTTCAAGCCCCTTCTTCATTTCCGAGGGTTAAATATTGATAGGTATTTAAAGCTGAGCCCGAAATTTCCAGGATTAATAGTTGAGCTTCACCCTTTACAAACAGCGAGAGGTATTGAGCTATCTGAAGATTTCGTTGATTCTTTTAGCACGCATTAATCACATTTTTAGGTAGAACAATCTATAACTATTTGATGAAAAATGATTAAGATAGGGTGTGCGGCCTATTCTTACCGCGACTACCTTAAAGATAGAAAGATGAGCTATGAGGATTTCATCGAGGAGGCCCATAGAATCGGGCTAGACGGCGTTGAGCTAACGCTTTACTGGCTCCCTACGAAGGAATCCTCGTATTTAATGAAGCTTAAAAGGACTGCTCTCTATCATGGTCTACCAATTTCTGGCGTAGGAGCGGCAACAAACTTCTGCACAACAAGCAAATCCGAAATTGAAAAGTCGATAGAAACTGCGAAGGAAGGTATAGACATAGCTTACAAGCTTGGAGCCCCATGTATAAGGGTCTTCGGCGGCTACGTGCCAGAAGGATACACGGTCGACGAAGCCGTCGAACTCGTCGCTAAAAACGTGGAGCCCTTACTCAGCTATGCAGAAGATAGAGGGGTAGTCTTAGCACTCGAGAACCACGGCGGCATTACGGCCAGGGCAGACACCGTAATAAAGATAGTAGAGAAGATAAACTCTCCATGGTTCAGAGTAAACTTGGACCTAGGCAACTACAGGGAAGACACTTACAATGAAATAGCCAAAACCGTTCCATACGCCGTACACATGCACGCGAAAGTAAGCGTACCAGACAAATTCAAGCTAGACTACAACAGAATAAAGGAGATCATCCTATCCAAGGGCTACAATGGCTTCCTATCAATAGAGTATGAAGAAAAGGAGGAAGCCATAACAGGTGTACCGAAGTTCGCCAAATACCTCTTCAACGTGTTCAGATAGGTGAATTAGGTGCCTGAAAAGGTAAAAGTCGGAATCGCAGGCCTAGGGAGAAGCGGCTGGAATATTCACGCAAACATACTGGACAAGCTAAGAGACAAATACGAGGTAGTGGCCGTCACGGACCCCCTAGAAGAAAGGCAGCGCGAAGCAGTCGAAAGATTCGGATGTAGAGCCTATCCTAGCTACGAGTCTTTTCTAGAAGATGGGAAGGTAGAGCTGGTAGTCGTTGCAACTCCCAGCTACCTGCACCCCGAGCACAGCATAAAGGCTCTTGAAGCAGGTAAAAACGTGGTTTGCGAGAAGCCTATGGCTCCAAGTCTTGCCGAAGCCGACGCCATGATAGAAGCAGCTAAGAGAACAGGGAAAATGCTAACCGTCTTCCAGAACAGCCTTTTCATGCCCGACTTCCTCAAAATAAAGGAGGTAATTAACTCGGGGAAGCTTGGCAGAATAGTCATGGTGAAGATTTATGGTCACTTCTTCGGTAGGAGATGGGATTGGCAAACCCTCAAAAAATTTGGAGGAGGAGAACTTAGAAACAACGGCGTCCACTACATCATCCAGGGCCTTGACCTAATAGGCGACAAGGACCCCGAAGTGTTCTGCGACCTCCAGCGGACCCTCACGCTAGGAGACGCCGAGGACCACGTTAAAATCGTCATGAAGGCGCCTGACGCACCGCTCATAGACATAGAGGTTACTAGGGCCTGTGCGTATCCACAGAATAAGTGGCTCATAATGGCTACGCAGGGAGGCTTAACAGGAACGTACAACTCGCTAAGATGGAAATATTTTAACCCTGAGGATCTTCCGCCCAGAAAGGTGGAAACGATGCCTACGCCCGACCGCAGTTACAACGTCGAAGAGATATCTTGGAAGGAGGAAAGCTGGACTACAAGCAAGGGATTTGAAGCTAGCGGGATAATATTTTACGAAAAACTATATGAAGCCCTTAGACGCGGCTCGCCGCCGCCAGTACTCCCAGAAAAGGTGCGCAAGGTCATGGAAATCATAGAAAAGTGTTACAAACAATGTAACATTTAAAAATATTTTTATTTAATCGAGACTGCCCAATAAGGGTTTTTACTGGGTTCGCCGCCCCTAGCATATGGAGCGAAGCACCGGCCAATGGCCGTTTCAGAGGCGGCGAACCCATACAGCATAGTGCTCCACGCAACAAATCTCTACCTCTCAGGCATGAGCCTAAGAGATGAGCCAACGACATGGATCCTGAGCATTAATTAATCTCTCCAGCAAAGCAGGCTAAGCCTTGAAAATATTCACTCCATACTTCTTAGAGACTAAAAATGGTTATTACTGTGACCAAGGTAAGATTACGTGCAGATGGTGGCGCTATGAACACCGTTACTACGTTGTTTGCGGTTATTGTCTCGCTTTTAGTACTTATTACATTTATAATAATCTTAAGTGGTTTCGCTCGGCCCCGAACCTGCAGAAAGCGCGGAACCTGTACAGTATCTGTAATAATACCAACAAGAAACGAACCGCCGCATGTTCTCCGCAGACTCTCAAACTTCATCAAAAACACGACCAACAAGCTGAGAAACGTAGAGTTCATAATAGTGGACGACAGCGACAGGCCGAACCACGATATCCTAGGCTTAAAGGAAACCGCAAAAGTAATCCACAGAG
>JAPDKD010000077.1 GCA_029258735.1 archaeon
CCCTGAAAAGGCATCAGGGGTGCCCAAAGCTCGGCTCAGGCGGGTCAGAACTCCGCCGTAGAGGGCAAGGCCAAATGCCGGGCTGACTGCGCCCTTAAACGCAGGGGGCGCAGGGGGGAAACCCGGGCCTAGCGAACGCTCGTGCCCCCTTCGGTGGGGGCCGGGCATGACAGAAAAGTTACCCCGGGAATAACCGGCTCGTCGCGGGCGAGAGTTCACATCGACCCCGCGGTTTGGTACCCAGACGTCGTCTCTTCCCAGCTTGGCGGTGCAGCAGCCGCCAAGGGTGGGGCTGCTCGCCCATTAAAGGGGAACGTGAGATGGGTTTAGACCGTCGCGAGACAGGTCGGACTCTACCTGTCGGGGGTGCTGGCCGCCTGAGGGGAAGGTCCGCCCAGTACGAGAGGAACGGCGGGCCGCGGTCTCTGGTCTACCGGTTGTCCGGCAGGGCATAGCCGGGCAGCCACGCCGTAGGGGATAACCGCTGAAGGCATCTAAGCGGGAAGCCCTCCCCGAAACGAGGCGGCCATTCCCAGGCATAGGGGCTCCGGCGACGGGGCCCAGCGCCTGGGACGAGGGCGCCCGTAGAAGACGGGGTTGATGGGGTGGCGGTGTAAGCGCCGAGGCTTCGGCCGAGGCGTGAGCCGGCCACTCCCAATAGCCCGAGTGCGTTGGTTATTGGGCACGCATCTGGGCGCTAACGCTACTGTGTGCCGCGCTGGGACTTTTCTTTCTTATTTCTAAAAATTTTTAAAATTCTTTTGTACGAAACAACATAGTGATGAATGAACTCCCCGGATGACCTTTTAGCGAGGGGATGATAGAGTTTCTGGTCACTGAAATTTCTTAAGCTCAAAAGGTTGAGGCAGGTTAATGGTTTTCTCTTATGTAGACCTTATTAAGGGGATTTAGGCTTGTGAATAGCGAAAAGTTTGAGACGTAAGCTGGGCAGAGTTTTGAATGATCCGGATAAAAAGCTTAAAATTTTTAAGAAAAAAGCGCTTAGAATACTCTTTCCGTTTGCTATGGATCATGGACATTGTCTCGGAAGTAAAAAAGAACGTAGAAAATGAGGTGCTCCAGCTAGGTCTCAGGCCACCTGTAAGCCTAACATTAAATGAAGCTTAGCTCGCCTATTCTTCTCAACGAATGATTCTTGCCGCGGTTATTGTCTTTTCTAGTTCATCGATAAAAACCTCTACTCCAGTGATTTTGGGTAGCTTTGTAACTATGTCTCGTTCGGTTACTATAGCTTTCGGCTCGTCATCTACCATTACTATTAGACTTCCTATTCCATGTCTCTTCATTTTCTGTAGGGCTTCCCCAACGTCTCTTTCTGCATCTATCGTAACTACTTTTTTAGACGCTAACATATTTAGGGGCTGAGCCCAGACCAAGTCTCTCTTATTATTTTTTAGCTGATTTAGGGTTGACGGTTTCGAGAAAAAGGCTATTAAATCTTTAATTGTTACCATGCCTTTAATTTCCTTATTTTCAATTATTGGCAGTCTCCTAATGTGGCGCGAAACCAGCATTCTTATAGCGTCTATAACAGGAGTTTCAGGTGGCACGGCAGCAAGAGGATAGCTCATTATTTCGGATACCTTTACCCCCATATAGTCGCAAGTAAATAAGTTAACTATATGCCTTTCCGACACCAAGCCAACGGGCACGTTTTCCTCATTAAGAACAGCGACCGCGCCCACGCGCTTCTCCAGCATTTCACTCACTATATGGGCGAGCTCCTCCTGCGCGTATACTCTGGGCGGAGTATAGCTGAGCTCCTTGGCCTCTGTATTTTTAAGGGCGTGAAAGAGGTCTCCTTCGTATCTATCCTCAACTATGGAATAGAAGCCTCCCCCTCCTAAGAAACTAAGAAGATCCCGCGCGGAAACCATACCCTCCAACTCACCCTCAACGTTAACTAACACGGAATGCCTAACCCAGTTTATAGCAAGACCAAGTAGAACATCCAAAATAGGATCGCTAGAACTATTAACAACCTTGGGCGGAAAACTACCTACCCCAGCATCTATAACCTTCAACTCTTTTCCCTCAATTCTTAAGAAACATCGGGGTTTAAAACAATTGTCTAGTATTATTTCGTCTTAAAACGAAATATTATCAATATGAAAGTTATATTGCTAATTATTCACCAAACAACGAGAAATGTGGTGGACCGGCCGGGATTTGAACCCGGGACCCCCCGCAGTTTGGCGTTGGTTGCCAAGCGGGTGCTCTCCCAGTCTGAGCTACCGGCCCTTCTAAAATTTTATTGTTGGATGGTATTTAAACAATTTTCTCTGTTTGATTTTATTTTATAGATTTATTGTGAGAGAAAGGAGCGGTATTTCGGCGAGGTTTTTTCTGGTTTCATGTTAGGAAGCTAGTGTTTTCAGCATTTTTGCGAAGTCTCCGAACACGATAACTGTGTCGTTGATGTGTATGCGGTAGTTGCGATCTCTGATTATTTTGCCGCTTTTTTTGACGACTGCCAATATCAATATTCCGTATTTGTCTTCTATTTCTCCCACCTTTTTTCTGGCTATTTTGCTTTTTTCGTTTATTTTTACGGGGATGATTTCTGGTAGAGGTTCTATATCGACTAAGCTTCCCGCGATAAACATCCCGTAAACCAGTTTCGTTGTGCTTAGAGCTTCGTCTGAGAAGCCGCTCTTCATTGCAAGTTCTGCTAGTTCTTCGCAGTAAATGCGGCTTACTACCCTGATTTTCGGGTTTAGTTTTTTCGCCTTCTGAGCTATAACCATGTTTATTGTGTCGTTATTTACGGTAATAATTAAGGCCTTTGCGCGCTCTATTCCCGCCGTTTTCAATGTTTCCTCGTGGGCGGCGTCGCCTAAAACTACTGGTATGCCTTGTCTGACTAGGAATCTGACGAATTCCTTTTCTCTGTAGTCTTCTGGTCGTGTGATTAATACGAAGGGATGCTCAACTGAAAAGAGTTTTCTGCAGACTCGTGAGCCTAAATGTCCGCAGCCGACGACGATTACATGGTTTCTTATGTGAGAGGCTTTTAGTCTGGCTTTTTCTTCGGGGCTTATGGCTTTTATTTCGTATATTCCTTGGAGGGGTGCGGTGTTGATCATCATTGCAACCACGGTTGCTAAGGCTTCAAACTCGTTGCTGGGGGTTTTCGAAAAGGTGAGAAACGAAACTATTGTTGGGAGGGATAGTGGTAGATGAGCCATTACGATTAACATGCAGAGAGCTGCGTAGAGTGAGGTAAGGTATAACAGGGAAGTTCTTAGCCTTCGTACATAGTATTTAACCAGTAGTAGTACGTCTGCGGGGGTAGGTTTGTTCATCATTTTTCATTTTTCACTTATGTTCTTCTATTTTTTGGTGTATGCTCGTTTAAAGCCTTCTCAGAGCTTCCTTAGCGAGTTAGGATTAGGCTTAAACAACAAAGTCGCATGCTGAGCTAGTAGTTAATAGCACATTGGAAGGCATGCTTCCAACTCTCTAATGTTGGTATAAGTGTCGTAGAGTGCTCGTAAAAACTTATACGCTTTGTGCGCGCTTGTTAAGGCTCTATGTTTTGCTCCAAAGACATAACCGTGTAAAATTTTTTCATATTTGAAATTATATTGTATACTTTGGCACTACAAAGGATTTTAGAGAAGTTATTTTGATTTCACCTTTACATAAGGAAACTGTCTACCAAGAAAAGTGATTATTTCTTCTTCAAATTTTCACTCCCTCAAAGTCATACACACTAGCAAAGCCGCTCCAACTAATCTTAACCACCTATTGCCTACACCTGTCGCTACTACGATTTAGCGAGAACAGTATCGACAAGAAAACAATAAATAGGAAGGTTATCTCTGGGGAATTAAAAATTAAATGTCTAAGAGGAGCTATTCGAGGAACTATTTCGTTCCAATGTAAAGAGTAAGCGCGCGCAGGATTAGAAGTCTTTTGAGAGAGCCTCTTAAAATCTCCACTTAAATATAAAGTAGTGAGTTTCTCCGGTTTTTGGGTTTACATATGCGGTTACCAGCTTCTTTCTGACCGAATGGGATAGTCTTCCTGCTCTTACTATTTCTATGGGGTCCAGTTTTTTGCTGTATCTGGTTACGTGAACTAGGAAGGGTGCGTGGTCTATTCCTGGGCCGAACTTATATACTGCGAAGGTTGTGCCGAATTTCATTCCAGACTTTACGATAAATCCTTTATTCCGTAAGTCTCGATAGACCAGGTAGGCTTCTTTGAAGTTTTCATACTCCTTTACGGCGAGATCTTCTAGTTCCTTTATCGAAACTTCCTTATTTTCCTCGGTTACTATCTTTATTTTGCCTTTTTCGAGCAGATATAGGGCGTCAAAGTATGAAAGCTCGAGTTCTCTGGAAATTTCCGGAACTTTAGGTTTAGGCATAGCGTAAAATTTGCCGTAGAATCCTTCACTGTAAATTTTTCCTCCTTCTTCGGGGTCTAATATGACGATTCTTCTACCGATCAACGTTGCAATAGCTTTCACTCCTACATCCCTCTTTTAAGCATTATTAACAATCCTCGATGAAATGATATTAGTCATAGAAATGCATTACCTTTACATTCTTCCGCTAGTTGCATTAATTTCATTAGTTATAGTTATATTAAGCAGGAAAAGAAGTATTAGGTTTATTTTAGGATTTTCGGGTATAATTCCCTACTATGTTAGCCTAAAGCCGGGCCACGCAATTATCCTCGGCAGGACAGGAAGCGGAAAAAGCAACACGGCAAAAATCTTTGCCTCTTCTCTTTCGAAAAATGTTCCCGTATTGGTTTTCGATTGGGCCGGCGAGTATACAAGGCTAGAGAACTTTAAAATCCTGAGGCCTGGCGAAAATTTCTCTATAAATCCGCTCTACCCTAGTGGTGATGAAGACTTCTCAGAATTTATAGACTTTCTCGTCGACTTGTTTGGAGATACGTTTAATTTCAGCGAGCCTCAGCGTTTCATGTTCCGCCTAGTTTTGAAGGAAGCCTTTAAGGAAAAAGATGTTCCTACATTGCTAGAAGTTTTAAAGGTTTTAGAGAGGCTGCCGCCCAAGAGCTATTACGATAACGAGATAAAAATGGCTATAAAAAGAAGAATTGTTCACCTCGTAGAAGGGCGTACTGGGAAGGCGCTATGCAAAAATTCGATAAGTTTAGAGGAAATCTTCGAGTATAACGTCGTCATAGACTTAAGCGTTTTCAGAAGCGTCCATGGTAAAAAACTATTTGTATTGCTTATGTTAAAACTATTGTACGACTACTTCTTATCAAAGGGAATTCAATCTGGACGTGTAGTGCACGTAACTATAATAGAAGAGGCTTGGAACGTCATACCTTATCGGAGGCTAGATGCCCCTCCCAGCATAGGTGAGAGGCTATTTGCTGAACTGCGAAAATATGGTGAATGCTTGGTGGCTGTAGCTCAAAGCCCAGTGGAGATAGCGTGGAGTGTAGTTAAAAACTCTAACCTAATAATTATGCACTCTATGCTTTCTAAAGACGCTGAAAGCATAGGACTAATATTTCAGGGTGAAATTGAACTGGAAAAGCTCAGAAAGGGAGAAGCTTACGTTTTGTGCGAGGATTCTCGAAAGAAAATAAAGATTCCGAAATATGATAAAAAGCTCCTTAAGCTCAGAGCACAGCAAGAATAGGGAGGATGAAACTGATGAGTTAGGGTATTTAAGGTTCAAGTGAAAGAGTTATAAGTATTGTTGGATTTAGATAGTGAGAGTGACGGTCGCATAACATTAGGGGGTTAAAATGCCGTGTAAAGAAAAAAGGCTTAGAATAAGGCGAAAGGAGGAGGTACCAGAGGGGCAGGCACGCCTGAACCCCAAAAGCATGGAGTATCTTGAAATAAAGAAAGAGGTCGAGATAGTAATAGCAGGTAAAAAACGATACCGCTTTAAAGCTTTTCCGTGGGAGGGCGTGCCTGAAAACGAGGTCTGGTGTAACACCGATGAGATGAGAACGCTGGGAATAGCGGATAGAACTATAGCGACCGTGCGAGCCCCCTTAAAGGAAGGTGGTGAAGAATGAGGAGAGAACAGATAGAAGCTTACAGGAGGGCAATAGCCGACGAAAAAATAGTATCATACCTGGATAATGAGGTTCGAGAGGCTATAGCAGTACTAAAAATGATCAGAGAAATTATAGGCTTACTCGATGGCATGCAACCAGCAAGATTTAAAACCGTAATGGAGGAACTAAACAAGTCAAAAGAATCGATAGAAATAATTCACAGAGACCTACTAACGTACATCTCGAGAGTATCACCCTCCCTGTCTCACAGGGAGGACTGGCTAAGAGCTTCGTATAAAGTACGTAATTCAGTAGATAAATTGAGCGGAGTGATTTCACGGCTAGAGTTCCTTGTGTCTCGAGGTTGGACAATGACCCCTCCAGTAAAAGAAGGAATAAAATACCTAGCAGAATCGGTCACCGAAATGATGACAATGTTCAGGAAACTGGTAAATGTCAGTCTTATGTCACCAGATGACGCATTAAATATGTGTACTGAAGTGTTCTCCAAAGAAGCGGAAGTGGATTCTAAGTTCAGAAGCGCTACTTTCTCGATACTTTCTGCGAACCTATCGCCTAACACTATAATCCTCCTTCTTAATATAGCAGAAATGCTTGAAGACGTATCCGATACACTAACATCAGCCACCGAAGACCTTTACATAATTCTTTCATCGATGAGGAGATATCGTTAGCCGAAAAACTCTAAAAGGCTCTTTTGGGGAGTTTTACCTACGAGCTGAGTTTCTTTAACTCCAAAGTAGCCTAAAATTCTCATAGCTGCTGGTACAATTTGGTTGTTAATGTAGTATTCTACGTCGACTTCATCATAGTTGTTTACTATAATGTATGGCTTAGCGCGTTCAGATATTTTTTCTCCGCCTTTACACACTATATAGCCTATTTTTTCTCCTTTACTTATCTGGTAGCCCATTTGTACCAGAATCTTTGCCGCAGCTACGTGGGGGGCTTCAACTTCGTAATCTTCTATTCGCTTTGTGACGGTTTTCCAAATAATGAGCTTATGAAGAGGAATATTTCCTTCTCGAAGATCTTCAATGACTTTATTGACGTATTCAATAGCTTTTTGAGGGCTTTCCTCCTTCAATACAATCTCGATAACCTTTTCTTGAACATCCTTAGCAAGGTCAGACCAATCTCCCCTAACAGCCTCTAAGCCTACGACATCAATTCTACCGTCAGGAAGTAAGCCGCAGTATCGTTTCTTTGCCTCTGTGAAGAATACTTTCTTGTAGATCTTGTCGATCTTTATTTCTAAGCCCAGCTCCCTTTCAACCCATTTGATTAGATCTTCAACCTTAGTTTTATCGTACTTTACAAACACGCTGTCGGTATCACCATAAATAACGTCGAGCCCTATTTTCCTAGCCTGCTTTATAGTTTCGCTAATAAACTTTCTTCCCCATGCTGTGGTGGCCTCCGCAACCTCCCGTTTATACCATCTAGCACCCACCCAGCCACAATACCCGTATGTAGCGTTAGCGATAACCTTAAGCGCTTTCTGCCTCTCGTTAAGCACGACGTATTCAGGGCTCTCCGGGCTTAACTCCTTAAGCTTCTCTCTAATTCTTTTTCTTGCTTCAAGTAGTCTTTCGAGCACCTTCCTGTAGAAGCCCGCCGGCGCCTTCCTGAACCTGTGTCCAACCTCTGGAGCAACATAAACTTCGTCTAAGGGAACATCTTCATAGGGGGGCACGTAAGTGTCGGGGGAAATGTTCTTCGATATCATAATATTGGGGTACATGGAGCTAAAGTCTAATACAGCTATGTTTTTATGCACGCCTGGCTTCGGCTTAAGGACGATGGCGCCCTTATACTTCTCGTAGGGGCGCTCAATTCTATTGGGTATGAGTTCGTTAAACTTAAAGGCTTGGCGCATTAAGTGCCACTCTACCCTATAACCGACTGAGGCCGCTCCCACCTGGTCAAGTGGCAGCCCAACTATGCTGGAAAGCTGAATGGCGAACGGTATAAATTTTTCCGCTAATCCGAGCGTGCTTTCCACGTCGTCCTCTGCGTATTCTATTAGCTTCGGCCTTAATTTTGGATCGTCCCAGTATTTATATATGTAGGCGCCCTCAATAATTACCCTCTCATTTTTGCTTTTAACGCCAAGATAGTCGGCAACATTTTCAAGCGTCTTCACTTTTACTTCATAAATGTCTTCGGCGAAGTCATACAGGTCTATGTTAGCTCTGCCAGTGATAGAATAGTGACCATAGACACTTTGCGCAGGAGCGCCCCCCGATCTAGACACGTCGATTTTTACCTTATTTTTTCGTGCTCTTGTAATTAGATAGGGCCAATCGAACCTGTTAGAGTTGTATCCGACAATAATGTCGGGATTCTTTCTCCGCAGGTCCTCTACGAAGCGTTGAATAATCGTTCTATCATTTTTATCTTCAGCGGCGAAAATTGCCTTGTCTCCCTTATTGGTTGCTGACGCGATAATTATTACAGGGTCTCGTTCTGCTATTGGCTCGCCGAGCTTGTTATAACATTCGATATCAAAAGCATATACTAGGAGAGGAGGCGGGGCATCCGACGTTACGAACTTAGGGGGACGCTTAGCCAAGTAAACTTTTTCAATATCCCAGTCAGCAGGCTTCTCTACTTCCTCGGCCTCGACTTCGTGCCAAGCAGAGGGATATATATCATTATCTATCATATAGCGCATGTAAAATCTAATATCGGCTTCAAGAACTTCTTTCACTCCGGGAAGCCTGGCAAGTTCTTCTCGTATCCTCGGGACATCCTTGGGGATCTGGCAAGTAACCTTCAAA
>JAPDKD010000111.1 GCA_029258735.1 archaeon
TTTTTCGACTAAAATAATCAACGAAACTAAGGGCGATTTTGCTGTACTTAAACCTTTGGAGCCAACTAGGCTTGTGGATATTTGCTATGTTATTACGTGGATGATTAACTGTTGTCGAGATACTGGTAGGAATCCCCTTATTCCTTATGATAAAGAAATTGTTGAAAGAAGGAGAGTTTTAAAGGCTATTTTAAAGGTGCCTTAAATTATATTACTTGTTTTATTTGTTTTCTCTTGTTAGACCCTTAGCTGGCTGGGCCTAAGGGCGAGTTTGGGTTTTTGGTTTGCATTTTTCTGTGTTGAGTAGTTTTTCTTTTGATAGGAGTACTAGGTATCTTATGAATTGGTTGGGGTGTACTCCTTCTAGTTTCTCTTTGTTGAGTAGGTCGTCTACTAGGGAGATGGCTTCGCAGAGGATTTCTCGTGCATGTTTTGTTTCTATGTCGTGTTTTTCTATTGTTTTCTTTTCGCGTCTTATATATTCGGCGACGTATAGCTTTCTGATTTTCAGCTGGAATTTTTCGATGAATTCTTTGTAGGGGCTTGCTTTTTTCAAGTACTCTTCTGCCTGTTTGAAGTGGTCGACTAGCTTTTCTACCTGTTCTCTGTTTAAGGCGCCTCTTTTGCACTCGACTATGTAAAGTTCTCTAGCGTTGAAGGCTAGTACGTCTATGTCGCTCCACCTGCCATTCGCCTTTCTGAAGGGTACATCGGTAAAAACGGCGTAGTTCTTCAGCGTGAAGTAGCCGGCCACGATAGGCTCTAGGCGGCTGAACGAGACGGAAGGCATGCTATCACTTTAGGTATAGTATTTCATTATTGATAACTTTAATGTATATGTTGCTTCTAGTAAGGCTTTATTGGGCTTTTCCGCTTGGGGAGAGTTCCAGTATCTTTTTTGGAGTTTTGGTTACTGGCGGGATGGTGTGGTGGGCGGCGCGCAACATACGTGGAGGCGTTTTTTAATGTATTTCTACGTTTAGCCCAAATGTTTTTGTGAATAGTTTTGATTTTTCGCGTGCTCTTTGTTTTTCTGTTGTGGCATCTGCTGTGGATTTCACATCGATGGTTAGGGTGTCGTCCGTTTTCTGTAGTTCTATGTCTTCTACTATTTGCCTAAGGGTTCTGTCTAGTGCGTCGGCTATGCGGAGCATGGATGCTAGCATCATAATGACTCGGCCTGCGTCGGTGTCTCGGAGCTTGGCCCACTGCTGAGCGTCTTGGGACGTCCATCCCTCACCTTCTTCTAGTTTGAAAGGATCTGGCTTGCTTCTGTGGAAGAATGCGATCCAGGCTATTGCTTGCTTTGCGGCTTCGTCAAGTGCTTCTGCTAGCTCTGGGGATTGGAGTATTATGTCTTTGGCGTGTTTGTGATGTTGTTTGCTGCCTTTTTCTAGGCCTATGTCGTGTAGTAGGGCGGCGGCTTCGAGTAGGAGCCTTTCCGTTTGGCCCATGTTGTGTAGGCCTAGCTTCTTGGTTTGGTCGAATATTTTTAGGGCTAGGTCTCTAACTTTGTACGCGTGACCGTGGCCGCGGCCGAAGCCATATTGTTCTCCAAACTTTATAATTGTTTCTAGGATTCTTTCAGTGTCTGGCATTTTCATCGTAAGTATTCTTTTGTGTAGAAATTTATCCCTTTCTATATGTGTTTGGTTGTTGGCTTTTAAGCTTAATATTATACCTAGATTGTTTAGGATAGTTGCAGAGATGCAAACTTATTAAATGGGAATGGTTAGCCATTCTATGTGAATAGTATTAAAAGAGGGTTCTGTAGATGTTGTTATTAAAAAGCGACAAGATTTTTTATAAAAATAAAGCTATGTTAATTGTGAGTATGGAAGAATCAGATATTAAGAGAAAGATTGCCGCCTTACTGGATTTGTTCGATGAAAGGATGTATTTAGCGATTTATATTGCCAAATGTCGAAAGCGACCGTCTGATGAGCTATTTAATTTACTTGCGGATGGCATACCTCCTTTTCCATACAGGTTTTCATTCGAAGGTATGGGAGTAAATGAGATCATAAACAAGGCTGCAAGCTTAATCAGCATAGAGGATGAAGCCGAGAAGTTAATGGACTTTGTAGATGAAGTTTTATATGAATTGAATGAGCGAGATGCTAAGAGACCTACAAAGAAAATAATCGAAAAACTTATGCAGCTGCGTCATGATGTCCTGCGTCTCTTTGAAGAAAAGGGTTATAAGCCAAATAAACGGGCACCGGATCCTGTGGTTTGTTAATATGATCATTTTCAGTTTTCTGGGCCAAAATTGGTATCTTTTATTCTTGGTATAGTTTGAACGAGATTCCTCCTGTGTCTAGGAATTCATTGAAACCGAATACTATTTAGGTTTTTTCATCGATACTGACTTCGAAGGCTATCCAGCCTTCTTTGGTTGCTCTTTGGAATATTGTTTCTTTGAGTTCTAGGTCTCTGGGTCTGAGGATATTACTATTGGGTTTTTTGCGTGTTCTGTTTTCTCTTTTGCTATGTTTTAGATCTTTTTTGTTTTTGATGTTAGGTTGGATTGTTTGTTTAGTTTTGTACCTGTTTATTTTTTTGTGGTTATTATTTCGGTTATGTGTTGGTGATAATTTTTAATATTTTGTTATGATTTTTAATGTTATAGATATTGGCTTGAGATAGACGTCTGCTTGAGGAAATTATAGGGGTCTTGTTTATCGACATAGACTATACTCAGGATGAAGATATTTACCTTAGACTTTTAATTATTATTTTGGATGGATAGGTGTGTGATGGCTTTTTTCGCTGTGAAGACGATTGATTTGAGGGAGTTTAGGGGTATTAGGGAGCTTGAAAAGCCGATTACGCTTGGTTCATTTAACGTTCTTGTTGGGAGGAATAATGCGGGGAAGTCGGCGGTGCTGGAGGCTCTATACTTGCTATCAAAGCCTTTTAGGGGGTATTTAACTAAGCCGTACGGTAAAGATATCTACGAATTTATATCTGCAATGCATGGCGTGTCATCGGCGCTAGTTTACGGCCATGAGGGGAAAGCATCGATTACGTATAGCTTCCGAAACAAGGTTGAGTCAAATTTTGAAAGATTAGTAGTTGACGGCATAACTAGAAATGATGTGCGTGTGAGTGTTAGTGGTATGTCTATTGTTTTGGATACTAAAGGTGTTATAGAGGTTAGGGTGGATGGGAACGGCGTGGTGCCGGACTTTGAAAGCTTCAAGGACTTTCTAGGGTCTGTAGGGGTAGATTCAGAAACGAACGAACTATGCTTATACATTCCTAATAACACGAACGCCTATAACGCTATAGCGGGGTTCGTTTTAGAAGATGAAGTGTGGTCTTGGATTGAGAAAAGGGGGCTTCATAGAAGGGTTGTTAGAGACCTGGTTGAGCCGTCTGTCTCGGACAAGTTTACGGAAGTTACTATTAGGAGGGATAGGCTGTGCCTGCGGAAAGAGGTGAGAGAGGATATAGGTCCGCTTTATGTCGACGTTAACTCGATAGGTGAAGGCGTCAAGAGGGCTGTGCTGGCTTACCTAGCTATAGAATATCTTAACCCGCGCATTGTTCTCTGGGACGACATTGAGGTGGCTGCTCATCCGAGCCTGCTTGAATCTATGCTGAGATGGCTTTCTGAGTCGAAGAGGCAGGTTGTCTTGGCGACCCACAGCATTGACGTTCTGTACTCTCTGACCCAAATACGGCCGAGGGATGCGCGCGTAATAGTCCTGAGTAAAAGTAGTGAAGACATTGTGAGCCACAAAGAGATGGATTTAGCGAGGCTTAGCGACTACCTGGATGGGGGAGTGGACATAAGGAAGCTTGTCGAGGGCTTCAGCTCATGAAGGTGGTTGAATCTGAGCTGGCGGCAGGCGGCTCGTGAGGTTATCTGGAATAAGATATCTTGAACAGGCATTTTCGCCGCACATGAAAGTTTTGAAGAAAATTTCATGTTAAGGATTTAGTAAGCAAAGTAGGAAAGCTAATTCTTGGGAAAGGGTGGTCGAGTGATCTTACGTTTGTTCCGTGGGTAAGGTTAATAAGGTGCGGGGAATATACTTAGCATGGATGTGGGGGCGAACCCCCGGGGGCCGCAGGCGCCTGCTGGTGGCTCATTCGGTTTGAAGTTTGAGGCGATGCCTCCTTAGAATCGTAGAAAAAGTTGGATGAAAGAAAACATAGAAGGAAAGGAATCGCTGCGGCCGATCCGGGGCTGATGTGCTCCCCGAACTAGGCTTTCTCTTTGAGCTTTGATATGACGGTTTTCTTGAGGTTTTCTCTTAGTCTTATTTCTTTTAGGCGGGAGTAGTCTATGCTTGGCGGTTTGCGGAGGTTAGCCCATGCAACTGCGTCTGCTAGGCAGCTTAGGCCGCCTATTTCGAACTCTGTTTTTCCTCTAAAGATCCATTCGACGTCTTTGCACAGGTAGATCTTGTATACTTCATGAGAGTCGAGTATGTGAGAAATGGTGGGCCAAAGGGCTTCGCCTACGTGCTTGCGGATGCCTTTTTCGGGATACCTGGGAAACGCCGTCCTTACTTGGTTTATAATCCACTTTAGGTCTACGTGTAGGCATATGAACTCGTGTTTGGTTTTTAATATTATGTTGGCGGCGAGCTTTCTCATGTGGGAGCTGGGAAGCTCTCTTAGGTGGGCAACGCCTGAGAAGCGGTCTTCCAGGAGCCTGACGAGTCTCCAGAGCCTGTGTTCCTCTCCTATGGCTACGCCTATGTACTTTAAGCCTTGGGTGCTGTCGAAGCCCGCCGCCTTCAAGAATTGCACCCTCCCATTTATCTACTTAAATAGCTTCCTCCTCCGACATTGTTAATATATAAGATAAACCTTTGTGGGAATATTCCTCCTATTTTCTAGTGTGCAAAGAATTCATTTTTGCATTGATAAACCATTTTTTTGTGTGCATATGCATGTTTTTAGGCGTTTAGTACTAGTTAGGTGTTGCGGGCTCCTGTAGGGCGCGCGGCCTTTAATGATGGCCTATGCCTGTTATGCTTGTGCGTGCATAGTTCCGAAGGCATGATTAATAAATAGACTGGTTCATGTATTTTATGGATGTGGGGCGAACCCCCGGGGGCCGCTTTGAGGCTGAACGAGATGGGGGGCGGCCTGAGCCGGGGCTGATGTGTCCCGACGCGTGAGCCCGCCGGCATGAAGCCCCTTAAGCCGCCCGTTTGGGCTGCGATGAGTTGGGGGCGGAGAAGCGGGTGATTATTCTATTGTTTCTTTGATTTTTCTGGTTAAGCCTCTTTTCAACGCTATTCTGCAGTAGTTGGCTAAGTTGTCGGCTAGCAGCATTAGTTGTCTAAACTTTTGAGGCATTTTTGACTCAGGTATAGGGTTGTGTCCTCTCTTTTTCAGCCAATCATAGATTGTGTCGTCGCAATATATTACGTGACAGCGCTGTTCTATTGAAGCCAAGAATCTGTGGATGTTCTCTAGGCTTAGAGTGAACCTTGGACATTTTATGTCATGATATTTCCTGTGATCTTTTGCTTTCGCATTCTCCTTTCTGCCTCTGAAGGCTCGAGCTCTTAGGAACAAGTAAAAAGCTTCAAAGCGCAAATAAAGCTGAGGCCCGGGTAGGGTGCTTTTTTATGGGCCTAGAGCCCGACACGCAGCCTTTATAGTGGTGGCTGACCTTGATAGGATCGCTCGTGCTGCCCTCTGCGGAACGGCAACTAAAAAAGCATGATATCACGCGAGGCAAACTACGTCCTTAGCTAAAATATTTACCCTATCTAAAATACATCAGTCTGGGTGAAGCGGTGTGATTTTTAGTTTTAATGGTAGGGGTGTCCAGTACCTTAATTTTTCGTGAAAGTATTGGAATGGAAAAACTTCCTACTGCTGTGCTCACGGCGATTCAGCTTTTCTTCAGAAGCTTTTGGGAGTTGGGTTATTGTTTGGAAGAATCTAGGTCTGAGTTAAAGTTTTAAATACTGTAATTTCATATTATTTATAAAAAATGTTGAGAATAGGTATTTATCGTAATTTGGGTAAGGTCTTGATATGCTTGATTATGGCTGCTGTTATTCTAGTATTTCTTCTGTTCTTATCGGGTCCGCGTATTGGAAGGGTGAGTTTCCATAGTGAGGTTAGGGTAGGCGATTTGCAAGTAATTAGTATTTCTGATTTTAGCGGGCATGTGGAGATTCGCGTAGAGTACCCTAGTGGTAAGGTTAAGTTGTATGCTGGTAGTAGGTTTGAGTTCCGTTGCACTGAGGAGGGTGGATACAGGTTTACGGTTACTGCTAGGGATTTTCTGGGCAGAACCGCGGCTAAGAATTTTACGTTTAGTGTTTACGATGATCCTAAAGTGACGCTGAAGGTGCTGAAGAATTATCCCTGGCTGGGTGTTGAAGTCTATGCCAACGATACTAGTGGTATTCTCCGGGTCTCGGCTGCTACTAGGAATGGAACATTCGTTCTTCAGCCGTCAAGGGTTGATGAGCTTGGAAACGGGCTTTACACAGCCCGCTTGGATATATCATCGCTATATCCATGCACGGATCTAGAGGTAGTGGTCCTCGACAGGTTCAATAGGAGTACACGCCTTGCACGGCGCCTGGAGTTTTCCCGCAAGGACTTATTCTTAGCATGGGCTTCTAGAAAGGGCTACGACACGGCCTTGTGTTCCAGGCTTTACGAGGAGAGCGACATTGTAAAGGTGCTCTTCGGCAAGCACATGCTGGATGTGCTGGAAAAAACGCTGAAAGCCATAGCGTCTGCTGGCATATCTGATGTCGAGGAGCTGTCGGTGAGCGTCCCTATAGCGTGTGAGGTCGGCGAAGAAGTAGCGGTGAGAGTTGAGCACAGGGGAAAAGGTATTGAGGGAATAGCCGTAATGGTAAATGACGAGGTGCTGGTTACCGGCGAGAACGGGTACGCACGGTTCACGCCAGACAAGCAGGGAATATACAACATTTTAACTGTTGGTGCGAACAGGTCACTGCTAGCCTACCCACGTGGAAACAAAGCGTGGCTCATCCGCGGCCTTAGGTTTGACTTTCACAATATCGTGCCGTTACACGCTATGCGCGTAGCCGGTGCAAACTACGTGTACCTCAAGATATGGTACATAGTGGATGACCGGGCTAACGTGATTTCAGCGGTGCATTCCGGGCGTTACGTCCTGCCTTGCACGGAAGCCGAGCAGCTTGAGCAGATGAAAATGGTCATTGACCTACTGAAAAGCTATAATTTCAAAGTGTACCTCGTGCCGTTCCTATGGAGAGAAGGGATAAGCCTAGACGCGCCGCCTGAAGAGCGCGAAAATCTATTCTATATTCCAGAAAATCTCAAGGACAAGTTTCTAGACCAGCTATCAAAGGTGGCCGTGCGCGTAGCGGACTTTGCAGAGCAAAACCACGTAGACATGATTTCACCGATATATGAGCTCCAGCTGTACGTTGGATACGAGAAATCGTCCGAGTGGCACCAGAGCATCATAGCTGGTTTGCGGGAAAGGTATAGTGGAAAAATCGTCGTTGCGGGCCACGACTATATGGGCTACATTGTTAGGGGCAAGCCTTTACCCCCGTTTAACTACAGCGGGTACGACTTCGTAGAGCTGTTCGTCAACCCCTCGGAAACAGGCTCCTGGGAGGAGCTCAGGGGCTCGCTTAGGGAAATGCTGGACTACGGGGAATACCTGAGAAACACGTATGGGGTCGGCGTTATAGTTAGCGCTGGAACGTTTGGAGGGGCGAAGTGGATAGCTCAATCCTACCCTGAAAACCCGGGCAAGGCAAGGGCAGAGCTATTCAAAATAATTCTCTCAGAGTGCCTGGGAAGGGTTGAAGGCCTCTTCTTCAACTGCTGGGTTTACGGTTACAGCGTAGAAACTACTATAGGAATTCTAGCCAAGCAGGGAAAGGAACCCTATGAAGTCATAAAAAGCTTCTACAGCGGCGAAGCAAGGGTAGATCTTGACGAGCTCTGGGAACTTCACATAAAGGGTGAAGAGGACAAGCTGTGGAAGCCTCTGCTAGAGAACAGGGATTACTGGTTCAAAAAGGAGCAGGAAAAATATCCGAAGATAAAGGAGAGGTTTGTAGAGATCACCGGACCCGTGCAGGACCCTGAGGGAGACGCGTCCGCAGACTACCTAAACCTGAAAGAGCTGGAGGTCACCAATGACGCGGAGTACGTCTATATTTCGATCAGCTTCTACAGCGAGAAAGCCACGGCAGAGGTTGTAATGTTCATAGACGTAGATAGCGACGGCGAAGGAGAATTCCACGTTAGATGCCTTCCATCAGGTAAAGCCATGCTTTACAAGTCAACCAGCCCAAGCCAGCACGAGTACATGCAGAACATCGAGTGCAACTACAACAGCAAAGTAACTGTTAAGCTCCCCCTGGAACTAATTGGATACCCCGAGAAGATAGGCTTAGAGATTGCCTCCTGGAACCCTGAAAAGAATGACATAGACGATGACTTCGGAGGCTGGAACTGGGGAATGTGGCTCGTATACAGCGTTCAAAGATAGCGTCGAGCTAAGAGGTACAGCGTCTGACACAATTGTGATCAAAGTGATTGATATGAGCGCTGTCGGTATGCTTGTGAGTCTTTTTATCTGCAGAGTTGCAGATTTTTCGTTTTGATTGCGGGTTTATGGGTGTGTTTTGGTTGTGGTGTGAGGCTGTGTAGGCTCTGGGTTTGGGCTGAAACGTTCTTTTGGTTATTACATTAATATATTAATTATTATGGAGGCTTCATGTTTAGGTTTGTTGGTGATTTTGGATGGGTGCTTGGGGGTTGAGGCGTTTAGAGGAGGCTTTGTACGTATGGTTTGGGAGGACTAGGGAGGTGCTTCCTAG
>JAPDKD010000125.1 GCA_029258735.1 archaeon
ACAGGAAGTTGGGAGGAACAGGGGAAGGGTAGAAGCGCTTGCTAAGAAGGGATGCACGCTAAAAGAAATAGCGCAGAGGCTAAGCGAAGAGCTGGAGGAAAGGGAGGAAATAGTTGAGAAAGCAGTTAAGACCGCTTACGAGATGAGTTTAAGGGGGCAGCCCGTTCCAACAGATTCTAGAATAGTCGTCGAGGAAATAGGAGAGCTCGTGATAATCCATGCGCACTTCGGCAACAAAGTAAACAGGGTGCTGGGTAAATACGTGACATACGAGCTTGGGAGAATAACTGGGCTACCGATATACGTTTCCGAAAAGCAGTACAGGATAACTATACGCGGAGCGTCCGGAGAAGATGTTTACAACGTGCTTAGAGACCTAGCACCTGAGAAGCTAAAGGAGAAGGTTGTTGAGGCAGTAAAGGAAAGCAGGCTCTTCAAGTGGAGGCTCTTCCAAATCGCCCGCAGAATGGGAGTAATAGAGCCTGAAATATCGATAGAGAGAGGGCTCCTGGACAAGCTTGTTATATCACTTAAAGACACACCAGCCTACTCTGAGGCGCTGAGAGAAGTCCTATACCGCGACATGGACCTAGCCAAAGCCGAGGAAATAGCTAGGAAAATATCTAGCGGAGAAATAGAGGTTACCCTGATCTTCGGCCCCTCGCCCATTTCGGAGGAGCATCTACGATACTTTAGGGAGTACTTGGAGCCCGTGCCTCCCGACAGGCAGAGAGCCTTGAGATACATGCTTTTCAAGGCGAAGCTTTTATCCACCTTCATAACCCTAGCCTGCCTCGACTGCAAGGACTACGTCGAATCTCTGCCAGTGTCAGATGTGCCTAAAAAGCCGAGGTGCCCGCTCTGCGGGTCTACGAGGCTTGCAGCTTCAAGGCTTGACGAGAATGAAGTGGCTAGAAGGCTCAGGTCAAACGTTAAAACTAGGGAACTTTTGGCGTCAGGAGCAGTAGTGAAGAAGTATGGAAGAGCCGCTGTAAAGCTCATAGCTGCTGGGCTTCGTCCATACCAGGCTAGAAAAATACTGGAGGAAGCCGGGGGAAGCGAGGAAAAATCGCTGAGAGAGGCGTGGAAACTCGTTTCTGCGAGAAGGGCGGGAACTTCGGCTCTTGCCTAGAATTCTTCAAGTGAAAGTGTTACGTGGCGGAGTGAAAGCATTCCCCTTATTCCCCTTATAGAAGTTAGGAACTCTGCGACTTCTTCGCCTTTTCCTTTAGCTATTATTATCTCGGTGCAGAGCCCTTCATCTAAATGCATATGAAAGTCGCCTGAAACTAGATGCTTAAATCTCTGCCGGATAACGTTTAGTCTCTTACCTATTCGCTCTTCGGTCGACTCGTATACAACTGTGATGACGGAAAGGACACGTCCGCTTTCAATTTCAGCGGATTCAAGCTCTGAAACAAATCTGCGGATTGCGTCTCTAAAAACCTCTGATCGGTTCGAATAGCCATGCCTTTTCATCAACTTCTCTAATTTATCTAGTAATTCTTGCTCAAGCGATATGCTAATAACGACATTAACCATGCTCTTCATTAATAAGAATATGATAATAATTTAATAAATATTATTAAGAATCTGCGAATAATTAGCACACTATTTAATAATTAAGGACGCATAGACTAGAGGAAATGAAGGAAAAGCTTATCTTAGCATTGCTATTGAACATGTCCATAGCATCCATAATAGCTAGCATAATCGACGTGCCATGGAGTGGAGCATTTTTAGCGGCTTCCGTTGCTTCTCTAGCCTTGCTCGCCATATCTGAAATAGTCAAGGAGAAAAAACTAGATGTTGAAAACTTAGTCAAACTTCTCATGGTTATCGTAGGAATGCTTACCTATGCCTCTAAGCTCTACTTAGAGGGCAGTTTAGTCTTAGCGCTTTACTTTCTCTCGGAACTAATTGAAATATACTCTTTGGAAAGAGCGGAGAAAAGCCTACGCAGTCTCATAAAACTGCTTCCCCGAAGAGCTAAGAAGCTGATAAACGGAACCGTAGAAGAGGTTGAGCTTAGCGAACTCGGAAAGGGAGACATAGCTGTCGTTGGGAGAGGAGAAAGGGTGCCAGCGGATGGGATAGTAGAAGAGGGACGAGCCGAGATCGATCAATCTATAATAACTGGCGAGCCTTTGCCTGTTAATATAAGTAAAGGCGACTTGGTCTACGCTGGGACACTTATAGTGTCAGGAGCTATCAAGCTCCGCGTGATAAACGCTGGCGGCGAGTCCCTTCTCAGCAGAACATTAAAGCGAGCCGAAGAATACAGGAAGAAGAAAACTAGAATCGAGAGGAAAGTGCAAACTTTTTCAAAAATATATCTGCCAGTAATGGTCGCCATAGCTTTTCTTGTCTGGGCAGTCCTTTCCCCCTCTACCGCAGTAATAATCATAGCTATTTCCTGCCCCAGCGCCTTCCTCATTTCAATAGCTGTAACCTACATTTACTCGATGTCTAAGCTGCTTAGAAATGGCATCTTAGCAAAGGGCACGCCGCCAATAGAGGTTGGAGCGAAAGTAAAGGCTGTGGTTTTCGATAAAACGGGTACATTAACTTTGGGCAAGCCCCACCTAGTTAGAATAGAAACTTTTTCCGAAAACATCAACGAAAATAGGGCACTAGAAATAGCCGCATCAATTGAGGCTGCATCTGCTCACCCATTAGCGAAGGCGCTCCTAGAAGAAGCAAGAAGAAGAAAACTTAAGCTGTGCAAGTTCAGAGACTGTGAAGAAATACCCGGGAAAGGCATACGTGGACGCTTAGACGGAATAGAGGTTCTCTTAGGAAGTAAAACGCTCATGAAGGAATACAAAATACGTTTCCCCGCAGTAAATGGGCGGGTAACCGGCTTAAAAGTATACATGGCAGTAGACCGCAGACCCGTCGCAGTTTTCGTTTTTGAGGACGAAGTAAATCCCGAGTCAAGGAAAGTTATTAAAGCATTGAGGGAGGCGGGCTATGCTGTCAGCATGATTACGGGCGATCGGGACGAGAACGCTAAAGCTGTAGCTGAACAGATCGGCATACAAGAATATTATTCAGCGCTGTCTCCCGAGGAAAAAATAGAGTTTATTCATCACTTTAAATCGAGGCTTAAAAGCCCCATAGCTATGGTAGGGGGACGGCATAAACGACGCCCCAGCGCTTGCAGTTGCAGATTTAGGCATAGCTGTTGGAACGGTAGAAGCCGTGGCAGAGTCAAGCGACGTAGTACTATCATCAGGCAATATAGGCAGCCTAATAACCTTCCTAAAAATTTCAAATGCCGCTTCAAAGACAGTGCTATATAACATTGCCATAATACTTGCGGTAAAAGTGGCGGCTGCAGTTTTGGGAGTTGCTTCTCTCTTACCAATATGGGCTGTAGTAGCTATTGGAGATGACGGGTCGCTAATAGTGGCCCTATTAAACACACTGCTACTGCTTAGAAAAAAGCTAAGCCATGGAAAGAGTTTTTAACGCTAGAGTAAATCTTTCTCCTTCAAAACCGCTATAACATTTCTAATATGATTTTTCTCCTCGCTGCCAGGGTTCCTGTATGGAGGCCGCGGATACCCCGCGTCAACACCAATTTCTCTTAAAGCGTACTTAACGTTGGAGAAAAACGTGTCCGAATAACCTCTATACACAGCATCGAGAAGAGCAAATGCGAGCCTTTGAAGCCTAAGAGCCTCATCTAGCCTATTCTGCACGAAGTTCTCATATATGCCTACAAAAAGCTTTGGAGCAACATTTGCGAGTCCAAGCACGCCGCCCCCACCGCCCAATACAAGCGTTGACAGTAAAAGCGTTTCAGATCCCTGCATTACGGGCACTTCACCTTTTAGCAACGTAATTAGCCTTGCAGTGTATGACAAGTTACCGCCGCTATCTTTTATAGCTAAAACTCTCCCCGTATCCGAAAGCCTTTTCACTAAAGTTAAGCTAAGCTTGTTGCATGACGCGGAAGGAATATTATAGAGAATAACTGGCAAATCAACCCTATCTACTACTTTGGTGTAAAATTCCTCGAGAGCTTCAGGGCTTAGCCTATAATAGAAAGGCGGAATAATAACTATCCCATCCACCCCTATGTCCTGCATTTTCCTCGCTTCTTCTACTGCATGATTTATCGTATTTCCTGTAACGCCTGGGGTAACTAACATGTTAGAGGAAGCATATTCCATTGTTTTTTCTGCCACTAGAATTCTCTCTTCACTTTTCATTCTCAAAGCTTCTCCCGTACTACTGTTTGGAAAGAGCCCCTGCACACCGCTTCTCTCAAGCCATTCAACAACGCTCCTCAAGCCTTCAACGTGTACTTCCCCGTTCCTCTTGAAGGGGGTGATCATTGCAACGAGAATGCCTCTAACTCTTTTTCCCATATAAATTATTATTGGCGTTCCAGTCTAAATAAGCTTGAGTAACTGCAAGACTTATATATTGGATAAATATCCAATTTCTGATGCGTAGCAGCGATGTAGCGCTGATTTCAGTGCTCACTGCCCTAGCGGTGGCCTTTCGGTATGCTAAAAACTCTGTGACGCCTTTTCAGTTCGTTAATATTCCTCTAGCTCTAGCTTACCTTGCAGCCGGACTTTTCAGCCCATACGTGGGGCTTGCTGTTGCCGCTCTTTCTTATCTAATTTCGGATCTCATACTTTTTCCAGGAATATGGACTTTGGTTGATTCCGCTTTAGCCGCTGTTGTTGCATTTCTTTTCGGCGTTTTTTACCGAAGATTTGAGTCTAGGATTGCAGCGTTTATAGTTGCCTTTTTGCTGACGTTTTTTTATGATATTTTATCTTCTTCTCTTCTTTACGTGATTTTCGGGCTTAAGCCCTGGGAGGCTTTTGCTTGGGGCTTTATCGGCCTTTTTCTGCCAATTATGGGGGGAGGTATGATAGGGGTTGGCCCCTTGACAGAGTTTTCTACGTCTCTCCTGGCTCTTGTTTTAATAGAGTCTGTAGCTAGGAGGGGGTTTGGGAGATGGAGAAGCGAGTAGAATTTTTACTTATCGTATTATTAGGTTGGGCGGTCTTAGCGTCGTCGTTTGCAGCCTCTCTCTACATGGAGAATCTATCTCTAAAAAAGCGTGTATCTGCGATCGAATCGGAAACGGTGTTCGTTAACATCGGAGTTGACTACGGCAACGGAACTGTCACGTGGTTTAATGGCACAATTCTTCCCAAGGGCTCTACCGCCTTATCGGCTCTTGTCAGCGTAGCCGGGGTCGAGTATCGCATCGGAGATTACGGAGCCTACGTCGTATCTGTTAATGGTGTATCGGAGAGGAAAATTTCGAATAATGAGGGCTTTTCTTGGATGTGGTATTACTATGATCCCGGCGAAGGCTTAAAGCTGGGTCCAGTAGCTGCCGATAAATACGTCCTTAGCGACGGCGATATAATTGTCTGGCGGTATGAGCACTGGAAGTTCTGAAATAGAGGTTCTCATGCTACTGGAGCTTGCTGGTGGGTTCCGAAGCCGCAAATATATTTCGCGCGAACTAGGTATTGGCGAAGGAGTCGCTAGGAAGATCCTTGCTGGGCTTAAAAGTAGGGGCTATATTGAAACGCTAAAAGCGGGAAGCCATATAACGGAGGCTGGACGAGAATTCTTATTGTGCAACCTTAAGCAGCGCCAAGTTGTCGGTATTGGCTCGTTTAAGCTTTCTGAGCTGGGTGAGGACGTAGTTGCTGTTGTTGCCCATTTAAGGGGCTTCAGGTATACGCGTAGCATAGTTGAGCTGCGCGATGTTGCAGTTAAAGCGGGAGCTGATGGAGCGCTTATAATTTATGCGGAGCCTGAAGGGCTTTCCCTACCGCCGAGTGATGAGCTTCTTAAAAAGTATGCGCCCAAGTTTTCTTCTATGCTGACGAAAAAGTTTGAAATAAAAGTAGGAGACGCTTTCTTCGTGCCTTTTAGCGGGGAAGGCTTGGGATACGCTATTAGGGGGCTAGTAAGCATGCTAAAATACGTGCAAAAATAGGTTAGCCTTCGATCCGCACCCCCTCAGCGGATACGTCGCACACGTAGACTTTCCTGCTTATTTTTCTGAGTGCGTCGGCGACTTTTCTGCCGTCTTCTTTCCACGTAAGCGCTACTATGTTGCCTCCCCCTCCCGCCCCGGTTATTTTAGCTCCCAGAGCCCCCGCTTCTCGGGCAGCGTATACTAGTTCCTCGATTACGCGGTTTGAGACTTGAACCGCCGAAAGTAGCCCGTGATTAACGTTCATCAGTTCGCCCAGCCGCTTCCAGTCCCCTTCCTCGATCGCTTTACCGGCCTCTATCGCTAGATGGCCAGCGGCGTGGTAAAGCGGGTCCATTATTCTCGGGTACTTCTCCTTAAGGGCTCTAACTCTTCTAACCATTTCTCCGGTGCTTCTAGGTATGCCCGAATCTGCTAGTATCAGGGCCACCGGGGTAAAGTCCGCCTCGAGCCGAATGAAGCCCTCGCTTTTCCTGTAAGCTATAGCCCCGCCGAAGGTGGCGATGGTGTTATCTATGCCGCTTGGCTTGCCGTGCACGATTACTTCTGCTTGATAGGCGAGCCGGGAAACTTCCTCCAGCGTAAGTTTCACCCCGAGCTCTGCAGCTGTAGCAGCTACTGTTGCAACAGCCACGGAAGCAGACGAGCCCATGCCGGCTGCTGGCGGAATTTCTGAGTCGATGAAGATTTTAAGCGGCTTCTGAAGCCCGATGTACTCTAAGGTCATCAGCGCGGCATAGTATATCGGATATAGAGGCGACTCTTTATTTGCCTTTTCTCTCTGGAACACCGCCTTTTGCGATAGGTTCTTCGACTCTACTTCAACTCTAAAGTCGCCGCTCAATACTTCAGCCAAGACTCTCGCCCTCAAGTTAAGGGCGGCTGCGATTGCTGGCTGATTCTCCACTACAAAATGCTCGCCGACTAGGATTACTTTTCCGGGTGCAGAAGCTTTAGCCATAATATAACTTTGTTATACAGAGGACTTAACATTTTTGGCTTCATGCTTGCTACCTGCGCGCGCTAATGTAAGGCTAAGGCTTATAGAATTCTAATCCGTACTCTGCAAGCCTTTTGAAGTGTTTTGCATTTTTAGTATATAGTTTCAGATTGGAGGTTATTGCTGTTACTCCTATTATCAAGTCTCTGTCATCTATTAGAATGCCTTTTTGTCTTAGGTCGCGCCAGATTTCCGCGCTTTTTAGCAGTACTTGGTTGTCCAAAGCGGCTACTATAAATGATTCTTCGAGGAGTTTCTTAGCTTCCTCAGGTTTCTTAGTTCCCCTTATATATTCATATAACGTTATAGTTGAAATATAGTAAATATTTCCAGGAGGCAAATCTATTTTCTCTTTATAGTAGTCTATTAGCACGTCGGTGTCTAGTAGTATTCTCTCGCCCATTTTTTAATTTTCACCTCATCATACTCGGCTTCGAAAATTTCGGAGAGTTTTTTCCTGTTTTTTTCACGTCTAAATCTTTGAACCTCGGCAATTAGCTTCAACAAAAACTCGTCCCAGCTCTCTTCTCTCTTTAATGCCTCCAAAGCCTTCTTTGTCTTGTAGAGTACAGTGATTGTTGTTCGAGAGCTCATAATTATTAATTCATAATTTAATAATAAAAAATTAACGAGAATAATCAATAATGTCCAAAATAGGAGTCTTGCATGTTATTGTTTTCTCATAACAAATTTTTCTACGTCTATTTCCGCGTAGCTTCTCCATCCGATGCTGAGGACGCCGTCTCTTTCGTCGAGATATCCCGCTCTTACTAGCTTGTCGATGGCGGCTCGTAGCCTCCACAGCTGGAACTTCTGTTTCAACGCGTTTTCAACGTCGCTTCTTTTGGCTCGGCCGTTGTTAGAGTAAAGGTAGAGTATAGCGGAAGCTAGGACAGCTATATCATCAACTCGCCAACCAGATGTTTTAAGCTCGGTTAGAGTCGGCTGGGTCTTCAGCGTAACTACGTAGATCGCTCTGCTGTGTTCTCCCGTCTCCTCATCCAGGTTCAAGCGTCTTCCATCTTCGGTTACCGCTCTTACCTCTAAGCCGAGGGGCGCCAAGTATTCGTTAAGCGACTTGATAACTGAGAGGTAGTCGGAGCCCAGCGCCCGCCTTAACTCCCACCCCTTCACGCCGGGCTTAGAATGTGTTCTGAAAAAGAGGATTCTGGCGGCTCGCCGCAGAGCTTCAGCCGGCTTTCTGGTTCTCGGCATCGCATTTTCCCTCAAAAGTTATGACTACTGATTCTACAGTTCCTTCTCTGGGCTTCACGATATAGATTTTTTCGGTTAGAGGGTCTATGTCTAGGCTGGCTTTGTTCTCTTGAAGTGCTAGCGCGACAGCGTAGCCTCTCAACGCGTCTCTGCGCGTGAAATCATCATAAGGCACTCTTCCCATTTCTTCGAGGGTGCTTTTCAGCTCTACCAAGATAGCCTCAAGCGCAGCCCTCAGGTCCTCGCTTATAGGCTCGTAGGGTTTATACTCGATCTGGAGTAGCTCTGGAATCTGAAGAGTCTGAAACCTTTTCGCGCCCAGGTATTCCATGCCAAGCATGAGGTCCCCGACCGTCATCCTGTCAAGCGAAACTATAGGAGTCCACGCTCCCAAGAAGTCTCTCACAAGCTCGTCTTTAGTCATCGAGGCAAGCTTCAAAATGGCTATAAACGGCGCTAAAGCCAGA
>JAPDKD010000084.1 GCA_029258735.1 archaeon
CTCGCGGAAACTGCCGAGCGGCTAAGACCTATACGACTAGCAATCTCGTCTATGGTAAGAGGTTTTTCGCTTAAAAGTAATACTGCATATACCCTGCCATCCGTATGAGTATAATCCCATCTCACCAGCATCTTCTCAACAAGTTCAATAAATTCGCTCTCTCCATTCATTAAACTCACATAAATAAAAAGCTCTAAGTGCTATATTAGTATGTTTTCGCAACTTAGTGTGATACATAATATTTTACCTAATGGTCTACACGCACACCAGATCCCCGAGCTATCAAATTTTATCGCTTTCACTGCTTACTGAGAGCTACGTTTCAGCTTACTTATAACGTTTATATCAGAAAAAACTGACATATCAGTTACTAAAAATATTTATTGTCTCTTGCAATTACGTAAGATAAGGGTGAAGTTGCATGTCGGATGAACCATCTGACGGAGGGGAGTTAACTAAAGCCCTTCTCTCGTTTAAGCTTATTCTTGATAACCCTATCTCACACGCTTTTCTAAAGAGTCTTCTCAGAAAATATAATATAAACGGAAGAGAGCTACCAGCGCTATACTGGGCACTAAGCATATACGCCGGAGAAACCATAAGCTGCCCAATAACTCTCAGATTTCTATCATCACTTCTAGGCAAGTTACTCAACTTAGGCATAAAGCTGGCGCATGGCGACGCCGAAGAAGTAAAAAGAGCCTTACTCAAGGATCCACACATCCGAAGAGGCATATGGGTAGTACTCGAAGGAATAGCCCGATACGGCGTAACCGTACCCCAAAAACTAGCAGCCCCCTTCCTAATAGTATGGAACTTCACCAATATGTGCAACTTCCGCTGCCTCCACTGCTATCAAAGAGCAAGCTCACCCCTACCTACTGAGTTAAGCCTAGAAGAAAAACTACAAGTTATCGACCAGCTTGACAAAGCAGGCGTTGCAGCTGTAGCCTTAAGCGGCGGCGAACCAACTTTACATCCAGACTTTCTCCGCGTAGTCAGCGAGCTTGCGGATAGGGGTATACACACTTCAGTAGCTACTAATGGCTGGGTCTTTGCTGATAAGGAAAAACTGGAGAAGGCGGTCGAGGCAGGGCTTAAATATGTTGAGGTAAGCATTGACTCCGCAAAGCCCGAAAATCACGATAGCTTCCGCCGAGTTCCTGGGGCGTGGGAGAGGGCGGTTAAATCTCTTGAAAACGCAGTTAAGC
Organism: archaeon; assembly: GCA_029258735.1. Taxonomy (GTDB): domain Archaea; phylum Thermoproteota; class Thermoprotei; order Thermofilales; family JAPDKD01; genus JAPDKD01. Next base: position 1,212 of record JAPDKD010000084.1, read on the forward strand.
TCGGAGTATCGAATGGCATGGCAACAATTATGAGCAGAGACACGCTCTACGAGATAGATGACATACTAGACCTAGCCGAAAATATAGGCGTAGATAGGGTTATCTTCTTCAACTTTATTCCAACGGGTAGAGCGAAAGACATAGCGCGTAGGGACCTCACACCGGAGGAGCGCGAAGAATTCATGAAAATACTCTACAGAGAGATGAAGCGGCGCAAACTCATTATTCTTTCAACCGCCCCAGAATACGCGCGCATTACGCTTGAGCTTTCTCATGGGAAAGAGGTAACGCCAGCCCACTTCTACATCGGTGAAAACGACACCGTACGCGTTTTAGCCGAGTTCATAGGAGGCTGCGGAGCAGGAAGGATCTACGCAGGCATACAGCCGGACGGCACCGTCGTGCCCTGCGTATTTTTACCCATACCTGTCGGCAACATAAGAACAAAAGATTTCAGCTACATATGGAGCCACAGCAAGCTATTCAACCTACTCCGCAACAGGGAAAACTTCACGGGCAACTGCCGCACTTGTCCCTACAGAAACATATGTGGCGGATGCCGCGCAAGAGCCTACCACTACACGCTTGATGTCCTAGGCGACGACCCAGGCTGCATACTCAACAAGGACGTCTGGGAACGCGTTCTACGAGGCGAGTATGACAGAAACTTAAGCGAGTTCAACTGGGTAGAAGTAGAAGCCTTCCTCAGAAAACCGAGGCTTTTCATAAATCAGCCCATACCCGAACAGTCAAAAATGCGGAAGAGAAAAATAGCGCTACATTCAATACATTCATTTTAAGCTATTAATTCACTATTTACCAATTTAAGTGGCATAAAAATTCTTTAAAAATATTTTTCAAGGAATACTTCTCTTTATAAAGTACGCCGTAACATAAAGTATTATTACAAATGAGATATAGGTTGAAACTATAGCGATTGTAGGCGGCAGTAACTCGTAGGAACCTGCAAACGCGTACTTTATAGACTCTGTAGCATATGTAGGAGGTAGCAATAATGAGACATACCGTAACCACGGAGGTAGCCGACTAAAAGGTATTATTAGTCCACACAAAAACATCATTGGAAGTCTAACTGAGTTAAAAACGGTCATAGCCTGTGAAGGATCCTTTACAGCAAAGGAAAGTAGCACACCTAAAGCTGAGAACTGAAAAGTTGCCCCTATAATGCTTACTACAAGCAACAAGGGATAACACGGCTTAATTAAAAACATCATCCATATTATGGCGAACGTAGCACTCGATGAAAGTAAACCGAAGAAAAAGCTGCTAAGAACCTTTCCAAAAACTATGCCCGTGTAGCTAATGGGATATAGTAAAAGTCTCTCGAAAGATCCCATTCTTCTTTCAAAAACTATAGACGCAGCCGACATCGAAGTTGACCCGAAGAAAAGAGACAAAGTTATCAAACTTGGAGCAAGCCAAGGACCGCTTCTACCCCTCAAAGTAAAAGCTAAAGCGAAAGTAAAGGGAAAAACAAGCCCCCAGCTTATTGTAGGAGGTTTTAGATAATACTCTTTTAAATCCTTCTCGGCTATGCAGAGAGCACGTTTAAGCTCGCTCAGCAACGCTCTCACCAAGTATTTTTAGAAAAACTTCTTCTGCTTCAACTCCTTTTGAAGCAATATAATTAAGCTTTAAACCCCTTTCCCTGGCAAACCTAGCCAGGCTTTCAACCGCTAAAGCTATATCGCTAGCTACTATGATGATGGATTCCCCGGAGCGATGCGCGTGAGAAATCCCGGGCAGCCCAGATATCGCTTGAATGGGCGGTGATGGGGCGAACGATACCTCGACCGCTTCGCTAGCTGCAAACTGCTTTCTAAGTTCGGCGGGGGAGCCTCTTGCTACTATGAGACCCTTATCAATAATCGCTATTCGATGGCAGAGCTCGAAAGCCTCACTGATATTGTGCGTCGTTAAAAACACTGTTAAGCCATTAGAGTTTAATTTTCTTATCAATCTCCAAACACTTCTTTTGCTCTTGACGTCTAAGCCTAAGGTGGGCTCATCTAAGAAGAGTATTTTAGGATTATGAACCAAAGCCGCAGCAAGTGTTAAATTTCTCTTTAAGCCCTTTGAAAGGGCTTTAAACTTGGCTTTAGCCTTCTCTTTTAATCCGAAAAATTCCAGCAATTCATAGGCTCTTTTCTTACTTTCCTTCTTATTTATTCCATACATTCTAGCTGCAAAGACGAGATTATCAATGCAAGATAGCTCAGCATATAGATTAGAGATGTCGGGCACTACCCCGATGACTCCTTTAGCCTTCTTAAGCTCGCGAGGAAGCTCATAGCCGGCCACTCGAGCATTTCCCCCGTCAATTTTAGCTAGCCCGCAAAGCATTTTAACCGTAGTCGTTTTTCCCGCCCCATTAGGTCCTAGAAAGCCAAATACTTCTCCCCAAGCGACTTTAAAACTAATCCCTCTAACTGCTTGAAAGTCGCCGTAAAATTTGACGAGATTTTTCACCTCTATGGCATAGCTACCTGATGATAGCTTTGCATTCATTTTGGGCATCATACAATATCGCTCCTGCGTTTTACCCTTAAATTTCCAAGAATATTACTATAACCTTTTTTCTAGCTCTTTGAGAGTGCTTCTCGCCATATAGCATGCTCTCGTTCAAATAGTGAACTAACATTTTAGCCTAGGCTTGGCGACAGATCCTCTTGACTAGCTTCTCTGCATGGAGATATGCTATAGCTAGCACCGGTTGAATAGATGGAATTAGAGCTGGCGCTAACGCTGCTGTAGGCCCAAACCCACAAGTAGCCACAGCTGCTGCAACACTCTCATTCTTTGTTATTGAGAGAAACATTATCGCTTGATGAGCTTTATAGCCGATTTTTAATAGCTTACTTACAGCTAGACCTACCATTATTATGGTGAAAACTATAAGGGAATAAGTTGCTAAGATCCCTAGAGTAGTATAAGGCTCTTTCAGAATTAACATAGCCTTCCTAGAAATGAGGATAAAGATTAGGAGAAGCATCACTAACACTGTAGAGGCTGAGAGATAAGGTTTAAGTTCTGACTCAATAAACGATACACCTTTCTTTTTAATAATGTATCTACGCGCCAGCTGGCCTATAATCAGCGGAATGACTAGAACTGCTATAACTGGCTTCACAATTTCTGAGATAGGTACGCTCACAGTCATCATGGAAGCATAAATGCAAAGATAAGTAGGAATCAGTACAGTACCTAAAGCAACCAGTATGAAAATGCACGCTGTAGCTAGCTCCAGGTCCCCCTCAGCCAGCATAACATAACCTATAGACGCCGCCGAAGCTGGAACCGTATTGGCCGCTAAAAAGCCTATTCTTATGTCCGGGTTTGATATTGTAGCCGAAGCGAAATAAGCAAGCACGGGCGAGAGTGCATAAGCATATAAGATTACTATTAAAACATATCTGATCCGCTTCAAAGCAGAACCAAGTTTTTCTCCCCGCAGAAGAATCATAGACGGGAATATAGTGGTAGCTGCAAGCAACATCACAATGCTCTTAAAAGTTTTCGGGGAAAATTTAGCGATTAATGGGATTGAGGATCCTACTATCACGGCAGCTAAGGCTGTGATTATCGTGTATAGTAACATATACTTCTTTAGATTTCCAGCTAATTTCTTAGCGATGCTCATGGTTATCGTTTACATATTGATAGTAAGGATATTATAAACTTTACTGACCGGTCAATTTGACCATTAGGTCAGAAAAATTATAATACATCTAAGTATAACATACTAGAAGATGAAAAAGCAGAATGTTAGAGAGAAAATAGTAGAAGCTGCAATGCAGGTATTCGCTGAAAAAGGCTTTTTTAAAGCTACAATTGACCAAGTTGCCAGGACTGCGGGCGTTTCAAAGGGCCTAGTTTTCTGGTATTTTAGAAGCAAAAACGAGTTAATAGTGGAGGTAGCGAAGCGTAGCCTGCCTCTAGATGTCATATCTAGCTGCCTACGCAAAGGCTTAAAAGGTAAAGAGCTTCTAAACCAAATAGCTCTAGAATATATAAAAAAATATTCATCCAACGAAAACAGAAGACTTCTTTTCCAAGCATTATCAATAAAAACTGTTTACCCAGCAATAGGAAGAGAAATAACAAAGCTATGCGATAATCTGCTAGACAAGGTAGCCGAAAAAGCATATGGCAGCGTAGATATCGATAAAAGGATAAAAATAAAGATTTTCCTCGGCGCACTGCTCTGTCACGCTCTGGGCAACATAGAAGAAGTAGACCCGGACACTTACATTTCAAAAATTATAGAAATTATAAATTAATGGAAAGACAGTAAATTTACACAAAATTTAACTAAAACTAAAAAAATAATAAAAAGAACCTAGTTGAACTTTAATAGATAAAATGAGCAAAGAAGGATATATAAGAACTCTGAGGCGAGCAAAAAAAGTAGCTGTAAAGCTTGTTTTATGGATTCTCACCTACATAGCCTCAGCCGCTATTACTTTCATCTGCATTCCACAGCTGATCCCCACGCTTGCAGTCTTCATAAAAGACTACATGGCTTACATAGCAGTAGCCTTGACCTTAGGCTTCGGCTACGCAATAGTACAAAGCATAGCGGAACTAGCCTACTGGATTCTCAGAGTAAAGCATCCGCACCCAACAGCCGCCGCGGCTAGAAGCCTAATAAAAATGCTAGGAATAGGCGGGCTTTTAGCTGCCGCCGCGGGAGGGGCAGTCGGCGGCGCAGGCGCCGTAGCCCTGGGAGGTTTCATGGGAATGGTAATAGGATTCGCAGCACAGCAAACACTAAGCCAGGCACTATCAGGACTCTTCCTGCTCCTGATAAGGCCAATAAAAATAGGAGACAAGGTAACAGTAGCAGGCGAAACAGGCATAGTAGAAGACATATCCACAATGTTCACCATAGTAAGAAAGGAAGACGGAACAAAAGCCCTAATACCCAACAACTCAATACTAGGAGGAAAAATCTACATACATCCCACCAAGACGTGAAGCGTTAGGTCCTTTTCACACAACTTATTTAAAGCGTAGCCGAAGCACTAATCACATGAGCAAAATTGCGATCCTCCAGCTCATAATCCTAGCTTCTATCCTACTGGCAGTAAAGGTTCAGGCGCAGCCTTCACAGAAGCCCCCAATAGTTACGCGGGAAGAGTGGGGCGCGTCCCCGCCTAGGTGCCAGTACGCCAGAAACCCGTACATAAACGCGATCACTATGCACCACACCGCTACGAGTAACACGTACAGCGACGCCAAAGAAGTCGTAAGAAGCATACAACGGTTCCACCAGGAAGAGAGGGGATGGTGCGACATAGGTTACCACTACCTCATAGACAGGGAAGGCGTAATCTACGAGGGAAGACCCCTTTGGGCAGTAGGCGCCCACGTCAAAAACCACAACAAGGGAAACATAGGGATAGCGCTGATAGGAAACTACGAAGAAGCAAGCCCCACCCCTGAGCAGCTAAAAGCCCTAACTGCGCTGATCTCCTGGCTAGTCTACAAGTACAAGATACCCCTCTCAAACATAAAGGGTCACAGAGACTACGCGGAAACTCTATGCCCAGGCAAGCACCTTTACGCCCTGCTCCCCTACATAAGGAGAAAAGTGGGCTCCGAGACTTACGGCTTCGGCGACGGCTACGCGGTAGCCGCCTGGTGGGCAGTCTACAGCGACCAGTGGAGCACGAACAGGGACGAATGGGAAAAACAAGTCGAAGAAACACTTGCATTCCTAAAGGAAATAGGAGTAGACACCGTGTTCTTCATGGCCAAAGATCCCTGGGGCTACGTATACTATAACAGCTCAATTGCGCCGCTAAACCCGAAGTACAGCTGGGACCCGCTTAAGATAGTAGTGAAAAAAGCGAAAAAATACAACATCAGCGTCCACGCCTACATCAACGTCTACGCCGAAGGCGAGTCCAAGCCAAGCCCCTACCTACAGAAACACTTGGAATGGGCTCTGCGTGACGAAAACGGAAACCCCATAGGATGGGTAGACCCAAGCTCCGGGCAGTACAAGGAGCGAATCCTAAAGATAATAGAAGAAATACTGGAAAACTACGACGTAGACGGAATACAGCTAGACAGGATAAGAATCCCCTCATCAGCAGCCAGACTACCAGTCACGGAAAAGAAATACGCGGAAAACCCTGCAGGGGCAAAAAGCGCCCTAGACTACGCCGCCAAGCAGATAACTAGCCTAGTAAAAGAAGCATATGCCCTCGTCAAGCGGATAAAGCCCGCTGCAAGGCTATCAGCCGCCGTAATAGCCAACCCACAAACAGCCAGAGAACAGCTATGCCAAGACTGGCCAGCCTGGATCAAGGAGCAGCAGATAGACTTCGTCGTCCCCATGTCCTACACCACGGATCAGCAGAAATTTCAAGGATACGTGGAAAGCGCTGTGCAGGCGACTGGAGGGGTCAGGCCCATATACATGGGCATAGGCGCGTACAAGGCACCCGACCCGCAAACATTCGGACAACAAATAATCCTCGCAAAACAATACGACGATATATACGGCGCAGTAATATTCAACGTAGACACACTCATAAAAAACAAGCAGCTGTGGAGCAGCCTAAAAACATACATAACACAAGCCAAACATCCCCAACAAGAAGCAAAGCTGGCCGAGAGAGAATCGCCGCCAACCATGCTATACGCGCTAGCAGCCGCCCTAATCATAACCGCCCTAGCAATAGCGTACAAGCTACTAAAAGCCTAAATACAGATTGTAACGCATACCTGTGCAAAATTGCTATATATCGCCTAGTCTCAGCAAAACCACCAGAAGTGTAAATGGGCACTACGTAATCCTTTGTTTAACTTCCTCTACGAGCTTTCTGACGGCTTTTAGTGCCTTTTCTACGTCTCTCTTATCGCACCAGTTTTCATAGAAGCATGTGTGCATACCATTAGCAGCCATCCACGCATCGTAGACCCAGTCTCCCAGCTCGGCTTCAAGCCTTCTCCTATACTCCCAGAGTTCTCCATGGCTAGTAAGCCTTTTGCCCTCTCTCCAGAAAGCATAGGCCTTAACTGCCAGAGCAGCGGCACCCCACACCTTTTCAGCGGCTTGCCCAACGTTCCCCTTCTCAAGTTCCTCTTCGGCTTCTACGAGGAGACTAGAGGCTGCCGTAATATATTCTCTAGCCATATCCTTTGGATCCATGTTACGTGCCAGCAGCTCCAACAAATATTCCTCTAAGGTTAAATTGAGCTTCTCAGCCT
>JAPDKD010000019.1 GCA_029258735.1 archaeon
CACTAGAATCGGCTGGAACTTCTTTTTCAGCATTTCTTTTCCTTCATCGCTCAGATAGTCCTCAAAAGTGCAGCCGACAAGAAACCCCTTGAATTCGTAGCCTTCCAACGCTTTGCTTATTTTTTTAGCTAGCTGCTCTACCAGCTCGCGATTAAATCCTTTAAATTCAAAAGAGACCGGCTGCATGGGAAACTGTTATTTCTGTGTAGGCAAGCTAGCCAGGATCAGATTGTTCAGCTATCCTCAAAGAGAAATCGTGGAGAAAATACGTGAAGCCGTAGAAAAAGGCGTTAAACAGATATTCCTAGTCGGCCAGGATGTAGCGGCCTATGGTAGGGATAGAGGAACCAACCTAATAGAGCTGCTCAACGAGATATTAAGCAGCGTTGAAGGAAATTATAAAATAAGGCTCGGAATGATGGAGCCAATGCTAGTATATGAGATGCTTGACGGCCTAATTGAGGCAATGAAAGACGAGAGAATATATAATTATCTCCACCTGCCAGCGCAGAGTTTCGACGACAAAGTATTAAAGCTAATGAACAGGCGGTACACGGTTAACCAGTACTTAGAAATAGTAGAGGAATTTAGGAGAAAAATACCCCTTCTAAACATCGCAACTGATATAATTGTAGGCTACCCTGGAGAAGACGAAAAAAGCTTTGAGAAAACTCTATCATACGTTATATCATTGAAATTCGACAAGGTTCACGTCGCCCGCTACACGCAAAGACCATTCACTAAAGCCTATATATTAAATGGTCAAGTACCCGAGCCTGAGAAAAAGAGGCGCAGCAAAATCCTATCTGAGGCAGCTGCGAAAGCAGCTCATGAGAGAAACATGCTTTATCTCGGAAAAATCTTTAATGCGCTTATAGAAAAAGCATCAAATAAAGAAGCCAATGCTAGACTCTTACAAAACTACAAGCCAGTTGTGATAAAGGAAGAAAAATTGAAAGCAGGACAAATAGTAAGGGTTAAAATAGAAAGAGCAGAGCCTTACTATTTAATAGGACGCCTATTTTAGCTACGTGCCAAGCCTCCAAGAAGCTAAATACTCCCTCTGACGCTTGGTCAGTTTCTCTATCGACACACCTAGCGTCGACAGCTTTAGGCGAGCAATCTTCATGTCGATGCTCTCGGGGAGTCTGTATACCTTCGGCTTAAGCCTCCCTCTATTCTTCACCAAGTATATGGCCGCCATTGTCTGATTTGCGAAGCTCATGTCCATTACTTCCGAGGGATTTCCTTCCGCGCAAGCCAAGTTAACCAAACGCCCCTCAGCCAGCAGGTACAGACGTTTTCCGTTCTCCAACTTGTACTCCTCAAGCATAGGGTTAATTTTCCTCCTAGATACGGCGATTTTTTCCAGATCTTTGAGAGAAATTTCAACATTGAAATGTCCTGCATTAGCCAGAATAGCGCCGTCTTTCATTAGCTTGAAGTGTTCAAGCCTGATAACATCTCTATTTCCAGTGGCAGTTATGAATATGTCTCCTAGCCTAGCTGCTTTCCTCATAGAAGAAACATAAAATCCGTCGTAATATGCTTCGAGAGCTCGTATGGGATTTACCTCTACTATAATAACCTTAGCGCCCATTCCTTTGGCTCGCGAGGCAATGCCTCTGCCTACCCATCCATAGCCTGCAACCACGACGGTTTTCCCCGCAAGAAGAATATTGGTTGCTCTCATAATTCCGTCGAGCGTACTTTGTCCAGCTCCATATCTATTATCGAATAAATACTTAGTGTATGAATCATTCACCGCTATAACTGGGAAAAGAAGCCTCCCCTCTTTAGCCATAGCTCTCAACCTTATAACCCCGGTCGTAGTTTCTTCCGTCCCGCCTATTACGCGCAACTCGAATTTCCTAATTATCGACCTAGCTACCTCAACCTCAAAACCTCCCTCTCCATAATGCAGTTTATGAATAAGCCCTGTTAAATCGCCCCCATCATCCATAACTATATGCGGCTGAGCATCAATAACGCGCGCTATAGCTTCATAGTATGATTTCTTATCCATCCCCCTCCAAGCATAGACGTGAATTCCTTCCTTAGCAAGAGCAGCTGCTACATCGTCCTGCGTTGAAAGAGGATTAGAAGCCGCTAAGTATACTTCAGCTCCTAGCGCGGTTAAGGTTCTAGCTAGAGCTGCAGTTTCCTTGGTAACGTGAAGCGCGGCACCTATTACAATATTCTTTAACGGCTTTTTAGGGCTGAGCTTCTTTCGTATACTCATTAAAACTGGCATGTTTTTTTCTGCCCACTCAATCTTAAGTTCGCCGCTCGGAGCAGCTTCAATATTTTTTACTAGGTAATCCAAAGTCATACACCCAGACAGATTATGTATCTATACCTAGATACAGCTAGGCACTTATTAAACAACGCGAAAGCTATTTAACATCTCTCCATAAAAGTGTTTGTTGGTCTGTCTACAGGTGATTCACGCCTATGATGTCAAGAAACTCCAAGTTAATGGCAGTAACATCGACACTATTGGCAATACTAATCCTTCAATTAGCCATTGTCTATGGAAACCCAAGCAATAATAGCGTGCAGATTACAAAAGAAGTCTACATAAAAGAAGGATACATAGAAATAATATCTCACATATCAGCTCCAAGCGACTTAGCCCTACTAAAATTCAACTTGTCAAGAGCAAAGAATATGCTTCTATTAGCATATGCAGAACTTGGGGAAGAAAAGTACTCGGCTACAGTCAGCGGCTCCACTCTTACATTTAAATGGGGCAAGCCGGCAACCAACATAACACTAGTAGAAATATACGTAAATACAATGACTTACAGCGAAAAAAGTATTAACGTAACTATACCACTTCTCCTATCTCCAGAAGGATTCTCAGCTAACACAACGGTATATATAAAAGCGCCGACTACGCGCATACAGCCAATAACGCGTTTCCAATACAACGTTTCAAGAGACAGAATATACTTTAACGTAGAAGTCGAACCAGCAAACTACACCGAGCTAGACCTACTCATGTCGCCTTATACTCCTCTACTAAAAATCGAAAACCTCCATAGAACCGTTATAATAAAAGAGAATAGCAAGGCCTTATTTATCGATAACATAACGCTGGTAAACATTGGCGGAGGAAAACCCACATTCGTATCTTTCACTCTTCCGCAGTTCTCAAAGCTTGAGGAAGTAGAAGGACCTTTAGGAGTCTATCCCAACATTGGGACGTTTAAACCCACAACAGCGCAAACATCAGATGGAAAAACAAAAGTAACAATAAAGCTGAGAGCCCCGCCGCAAAACCACGGAGACAAAACACTGCTAACATTAATATACTCCGTAAACTTGACAGCAACTGAGGGAGAAATACCCGCATTTAACCCGCTTGGCAAACTAATCCAAAACTACACCATACTATTCAAAGTGAAGGGCGAAGTCCTAGATCTTTCATGCAAGACAGTAAAAACCTATAAAGAAAACAGCTATACCGTAGTTGAAGTAGTAAGTGTGGGACCACTCTATGATGAGATTCATTCAACCGTAGCTGGAGCCTTCAAAGTTAACCAGCCATTACCCGCTCCAATCATAGTAGCTTTTGCTATTGTGGTAGCAGCGGCGTTCATAGCAGTCTATTATTTGAGAAGAAGGCCTAAAGTTAAAGTAGAAGAAAGAAAAAAGAAAGTGGCCGAAAAAGCTGAAAAAGTACCTTTATCTGAAATTCTAAGCCTTGCGCGCGAGAAAGTTGGATTACTAGAAGAAGCAGCTGAAGTTTGGAGCCGATACTTAGAGGGGAAAATATCCTGGCAAAACTACCGTCAACAAATCGCGTCTATCATGAAAAGGGAGGCGGCCATAAGCAAAAAACTGAAAGACGTGACCAAAGATGCCAAAGAAGAAGTAAAGGAAATACTAGCAAATATTGATGAGCAAGTTGGTTACGCTAAAAACATCCTTAAAAGAATGGAACGCGTTGAAAGAAACTTCAAGCGTGGAATTCTCTCTAAAAACGAATACAAAGAGCAAGCTGAAAAGCTACGCGGATCACTTGAGAAAACAATTTCACAAATCCATAAATTAATAGTAAAACTGGAAGAATATCTACCATAAAATATTAGAACAAAGTTTTTCAACATACACGGGGAGCCGGGGTGGCCGAGTGGACCAAGGCCGGATTTCCAGAGCCGTCCAAAGGCGGCTGGCTCGAGATCTCGCTTGCAAGAAACCAGCTGCCCCTCTGGGGCTCCCGGGTTCGAATCCCGGCCCCGGCGCCAACCTCTTTTGGGCCCGTGGCCTAGAATGGATAGGGCGGCGGCCTCCGGCCTACGAGGGGGAGAGCCGCAGGTCCCGGGTTCGAATCCCGGCGGGCCCGCCATGCGATGGTGGAGCCAATGAATAAAGTTAAGGCTTTACTAGAGCTTTCAAGAATAGACCACGGTTTGATGGTTGTTATAGCAATTATTGCTGGCGTTATAAGTTCTTCTGGAATAAAAGCCTTAACGTCGACGCGAACGTTGATTGCCTGTATAGCAGGATTACTTGTTGAGATAGGCGTTTTTACCTTTAACGATGTTTTCAACGTAGAGGAAGATAGAATCAATTCTCCCCAAAGACCGATACCCAGTGGGGAAATAACTGTGAAGGAAGCCGCTGTCTATGGCTCAATGGCTCTTGTGTTAGCAGTAGCCGTATCCCTATTGGCGGGTCTGGAGTCCTTGGCGATCATTCTGTTGGCGATCATCGTTGGAATGCTGTACAATGCAAAAATAAAAAAATACGGCATATATGGGAACCTCTGCGTAGCTTTATCAACGGCGTTTCCATTTATTTACGGGGCTGTGGTTGCGCTTCGCAGCTTCTGGGCAGTACCTATTAGGTGCTGGATGTTCTTTGCGATGGCTTTTCTGGCTACATGGTCTAGAGAGATAATCAAAGGCATTGTCGACGTTGAAGGAGACCGCCGCGTAGGCATTAAAACATTACCAATAGTGCTGGGCGAGAAAGCATCGGCTAAAATCGCATTAATTATAATGCTTTCGGCGATTGTTCTAAGCCTTGTTGCTATACCTTTCGTTTTAAATCAAGTAAATTACGTTTTCATAGTTTTCATCGCCGACATCCTTCTTCTCTACTCTGTTTTTTCAACGCTTCAAAACCCGACTCGCCAAACAGCGAGCCGAGCCAAAAACATGGCATTAATCGGAATGTCTGTTGGTCTAGCTGCCTTTATAGCAGGAAGCGTTTAACTTTATAAGCCCCCTCTAAGAAAAAAGACAAGGTATCTCACTATGGCAAGAAGGGGCAAAACCTTCGAACGCTTGATGGAGAAAGTGTTTAACATAGCAGTATGGGAAGTAGCTGCCATAGTTTTAGGAATAATATTGCTGAGTGGACTATTCTACGCTATCATCGAAAAGCCTCCGGCCTACACGGGGTATGGAGCTATTTATCCCTCCACGAGGTCCCAAACAACGACCGAAGTATTCATAGTTGCGCTGGGCTATGGAATGGGGGCTCTAGGCTTCTACCTAATTCTAACGGCGAGAAAATACGTTTACAACCCACGATATACCAACTTTCAGATCATGGCGGGAGCTTTGATTGTGCTGCTTGCCTTTTTATTCTTGACAGTCATGTACACGTCTAAGGGGGGCTAGTATAGCCAATACGTATCCCAGAAGTTTTCAAACCTTCATTTCTAACCTATATAAGCTTTTATGTAAAAGCGAGAAAATTTCCCTCATTTACGGCGATAGAGAAACCTATAAAACAACTATTCTTCTTAATATTCTTCAAAGAGGATGGGAGAATGGACGAGAGCCAATATACGTAGCTACGGGTAAACACGTATTCTATGAAACGCCGAGCAATGTGCGAAAAATAGAATGCCTAGACCTCTCCTGTGATCTGAAAATACCGTTCATTATCCTAAGAGAAGCAGATAAAGCGAAAGATATAATCTTAGGCTATGACTCGGTAATAACTAATTTTGTGGCAGCTAGAGGCTACCTGCCTTTCAGTTCAATATACAAGGGCGTATACACGCTACTAAGACTTTTAAGTGAATACGCTAAGGAACTGGGTTTCTCGGTAATTTACGTTCTGCCGGAGCTAAGTCAAAAAAAGATGCCGCCACTTTGGAAAATATTCTCTAAACACGTCGACATAGTAATGCGTTTCTCGGTGATAGACGAATTTCTTGAAATTTATCAAAAATCTCACTCCCTTGAAAACCTAGCTTCAATGAGGATACCTACATCAAAAATCGTGAAGTGCTATGAGGACGCTTAAGGACATAGTTAAGAAAGTCGAAAAGGACAAAATAGTAGTATTAATGAGGCGCGATATTAGAGTAGACTGCGCCCAAGAAATAAGCAAGCACGTTGGAGGAGCAATTCAAGTAACATATAAAAAAGCTAAGCACGCAAGTCTGCTAGAGATTAGAAGCAAAAATTGGCCGTGCGAAATTTTACTTATAGATTTAGCTCGCGCATTACTCGGCGAGAAGCACAACTTAATTATTGCCGTCGATCCCGGCGAAAAAAATTACGGAGTAGCTGTTGAATACGGTGATGTCCTAGTTTTTGCTAAAACCTTCAGAGATTCATCGCGTGCATTATCATTTGTAAAAGAGGTAGGGCGTTTATTCCACATCGACGAACTACGAATAGGCTTTACGACCTCGCTGCGTGTAGTAATAGAAAGTTTTTTGCAGTCAGTTTTATGCGAAGGGCTTGTTGGTGAGGTTTACTATGTGGACGAGTCTATAGCGAGGCAAGTTCCAAAAATAGTCTATAGTAAGCTCGGATTTAAGCTTGATAAGCATAGTGAAGACGCAGTAAGAATGCTTTTGGTGCCTAAAAAAGCGTTAAAAAAGCGGTTTCAAATTTCCGAGTATTCTTTCGGGTCTATTCTTGTGGATAAATAGCTTTTTAGCCCTGATATTGTAGAGACGGGTAATGGATCTACGCCGAGCTTCAGGGCTAGAATCACGGAAACAAGGTCTAAAGTAAATATTGTGGAAAACATTTTGGCAAGCCTGGTTCTTCCCTTTGTAAAAACTTCGCTGTAGCTGATGCCTCGGCTTCTCAGCAGGTTCTTTAAGTATTCTATTCTATATCTGAGATAGTCTTCTTCCTTTTCATCTCGAATTATGACCGGGTGATAATTGGCTTGTAGCCTGCCCTCCCATCCCATTATCTCGTTATGGTTTGCTTCTGGAAGAGGAGCCCAGAAAGCGTGTATCTTAGCGTTCTCATTAAGCTGAGTCTTGAATCTATAGCCCACGTGCCTGTAAGGCCAGTAAGAATACACCAGAGGCAAGCTCTCGCTTATTTTACTAGCAAGCTCGATCAGCGGTTCAGGGTTCGCCACATAATGCTTTCTCAGTTCCTTAAGCAGACTAATTGCTTCCTTCGCCTCCTCTATTGGAAACTTGTATAATCCGCTTTTTTCAAGAATCCATAGCAGGGCGATCATCATTTGAGGCAAGGCGGTTCTAGGCGGTCGTCCCGACGGTAGAACGTATGTTGGCAACGAATATTTTTTAGCCGTCTTTTCGAGAAAGCCGTCGGATGTTATCGTAACTATAGAGTCAGTAAGTTTCAAAGCGCTTTTCAAGCTTCTAAGAGTTTCTTCTGTATTGCCACTATAGCTGACGGCTACGACCAGCGTATGGTCATCAAGGAAATGGGGAGCCAAGAATTCCCGTGTTACGATTATCGGCGCAGAAAGCCTGTCATACACATAGTCTGAGAGGATAAGCCCGCCTATAGCTGAACCCCCTAAACCCATGACAACTATTTTGGAAGGATTCTGATATCCTGCTTTTTCAGGAAAGATTACAGCAGCGTATTTAGAGTATGCTTCCTCAAGGTCTTCGGGCATACGAAGAACCAGATCCAACATTTCATGCTCTAAACCCGCTATCTGCATGCCGCTCAGACCCCCAAGAGTTTCTTGAATCTAAGAGCATCATCGAACATATATATGTTGTTAAACATCACGTAAGCTTCTTCAGGCCCCTCTAACTTTAAAACGTATGTCTTAAGCTTTTCTAGGTCTATGTCGCTGTACTTGTATCTATAGTTCACGTCCCTAGGGCCCAGCCCATGAAGCCTGAAATACATTATAGGCGTAATTCTGAGAGGCTGCCTTTTCAGAGGATCGACAACATGGACTAGCTGCAAGTCTTCAAGCACTTCTTTAAGCTTCGGGAGATTATTATACCAGTCTCCCCTGGGCTCCCAAGCCAGAACCAAATTCCCCCTGCTTATCGCAGAAAAGAAGTTTCTCATGTTTTGAACGTTCTCCTCTGTACAGCGAAAAGAAGGCGGGGTCTGGAACACACATATCTTGGATTTCAAGGTTTCACAGATGCGTTTCACCGTGTCCCAAGCCTCAAAAACTTCAGAGGTCGGTTTAAAGAAGCCGTATTTCTC
>JAPDKD010000081.1 GCA_029258735.1 archaeon
ATTATGTCCAGATAGAATACTTGATAGACAGTCTTTTGTTGGTCTTACTCTTATTTATTATATAGTTGCACTTATGACAAAATATTTTAAAAAATTTTCTTGACAAATTTTAAATGAAATATTCCAACCCCGAGCCTGACTTTTATATCAAAAGGTCAGCTCGGAGTTTTTTTTTATTTTATATTCTCCTAAAAGGATTTTTTTACTTTGATTAATCCAAATTTAATATTTAATTGTGCCTATTATCACTTCTCACCAAAATACACATTCTTTTTAATAAAACTCTTGCCACAATCCCTTTTTTGTAGGACAGGTTTCAACTTGATAGTTTCCCCGTTGATGCCTACCCTCATCAGACTTTACCTCGATGGAAATCGTGACAGAATTTTGTAAATTAAAAAATAGGTAAATTTTTTATTTTTAGAAAGAGTGGTTTATCATCTTTTAAACAAAAAAACTTTTAAAAAAATAAAAAATAAGAATCCCTTAAATTTTTCTTAAATAGGTGCCCTCATCGGTCTATTTTTAGTTTTGTCAAAATGAAAAAGAAAATTTTTTTCCTTACCTATCATTATAAATTATAGTTGAACTTTTTTGTATTATTTTGTATAATTTTGACTGAATTATGAAAAAAGAAGAAATTTTAACGGTTAAAGAACTGGCAAGGTATTTAAAAATGGATAAGCATACTGTCTATAGATTGGCAAGAAAAGGGATTTTACCAGGAGTTAAAATTGGTGGGGAGTGGAGATTTAAAAAAGATTTGATTGATAAATGGATTGAGGAAAGATCTTTAAATAAAAATATAAAAGAAAATAAGTTTTAACTACCATGAGTAAAGAGAAAAAATTTTACAATTCTCTAAAGGATATCTTTATTGGGGCAAAAGTGGAAGGGGTTTCTGGCTATGTGAATTTGATGAGAATTAAAGCAAGATATTTTGAAAAGATAGAAGATCATCTTAAAAGGGAGATAGAAGAAAAACTTAAAAAGTATCCAAATTTTAGAGAAGAATTTTTTGACAAACTTTATTCTTTTTTTAATCGCTATTTTACACAATCAGGCTCGATTTTATTTAAAAAAACCCCTTTTCATCATAATGTCTATGAGAAAATTTATACAGACAAAAAAGATGTTATTTTGTTTTGGAAAACGCACAATCTTTTTTATGTTAAGACAGATAGAATTTTTCAAAATTTAGAAATAGAATTTGATGGCTTTAAATTTTTCTTTGATGTTTCAAATTTAGAGCATAAAAAGGCGTTTGAGAAAAGGGAATTAGTTTATGAATTAGATAAGGTTAGACAAGATAAAACCATAGTGTTTAAAGTTTATTATTCAGAAAGGGGAAGAAAAACAAAGATTGATGAGATTAAAAGAGAGTTAAAGAAAAAAGAAATTAAAATTACAGATGAAATTTTGGAGAAAGCATTTAGGCTTTTTGAAAGACAATCTGAGGTTGATTACTTTATCAACAAAAACGCTAAAGAATTTCTAAAAGAACAATTTAAACTCTGGCTTCACAATTATATTTTTGAAGAAGAAGGAAAATTTTCAAAAGAAAGAATTGAGCAACTTCAAATTTTAAAAGATATTGCTTTTAAGATTATTGATTTTGTTTCTCAATTTGAAGATGAACTTTTAAAAATTTGGAAAAAGCCAAAGTTTGTTTTAAACTCAAACTATGTAATTACTTTAGATAGAATTGCCAAAAAAGGCGGATGGGAAATTATTGAAAAAATTCAAAAGCATAAAGGATGGAAAGAACAGGTAAAAGAATGGAAGGAATTAGGAATTTTAGAAAAAGAGCCAGAAGATTTAATTGAGAATACTTTAACAGGTAAGCAGTTAAAAAAAGAATATCAATTTTTGCCAATTGATACCAAATATTTCAAAGATTTAGAACTTGAGATTTTAAACTTATTTGATAATTTGGATCAATCTTTAGATGGCTGGCTTATAAAATCTGAAAACTGGCAGGCACTAAATACAATCTTGCCAAAATTTAAAGAAAAAATCCAAACAATTTATATTGATCCTCCTTTCAACAAAGAACAAGAAGCAGATTATTTTTATTCAGTGAAGTTTAAAGACGCAACTTGGATTACAATGCTTGAGAATAGATTGAGATTAGCACGAGATTTATTAAAAGACACTGGGAGTATTTTTGTAAGGTGTGATTATAACGGCAATATGTATGTAAGATTGTTGATGAATGAAATTTTTGGAGAAGAGAATTTTAGGAATGAGATAGTAGTGAATAGAATTGTTAAGAAAGGTTTCGGCGCTGATAGATTTCCCACAGCAATTGACTCACTATTTTATTTTGTAAAATCAGAGAAATTTATATTTAAAGGATACAGAAAATTTTTAGATAAACCAAAAGAACCGTGGTGGCATGACATGACTTCTATGACTGCTGGGAGAAGAGGAGGAGAACCTAGAATTATTTTTGGTAAGAAATTATCTCCGCCACCAGGAAGAGCTTGGACATTTAGTCAAGAGAGAATAAATGAAATGGAAAAAGAAGGTAAGATAAGAATAAGATGTAGTGTATGTGGCTATACCCATTATAAAGGGAAATGGACAAAATGTCCTAAATGCGGAGAAGAAAAGGAAAGAGTTGATTACCTTGTGATTTCTGATGGTAGAGAACCTATCGATAATGATTGGACAGATATTCCAGGATATTCGTTTGGTTGGAATTTTCAAACAGAAAATTCCGAAATTCTTTTAAAACGTGTCATAGAATCTACCTCCAACGAAGGTGATTTAGTTCTAGATTTCTTTCTCGGCTCTGGCACAACAACAGCAGTAGCCCACAAATTAGGTAGAAAATGGATTGGGGTTGAGATGGGAGAACATTTCTATAGTGTGGTTTTGCCCAGAATGAAAAAAGTTTTGGCTTATGATAAATCAGGAATTTCAAAAGAAAAAGATGTTAAGGAAAAATACAATCAACAAAAAGCAGGTGGCTTTTTCAAATACTACGAGTTAGAACAATACGAAGATACTTTAAGAAAAACAAAGTACGAAGACTCAGATTTATTTGAAGTTCCTAATCAAAGTCCATATTCTCAATATGTTTTTATGAAAGATAAAAAGATGCTTTCCGCTTTGGAGTTAGATTTTAGAAACAATAAAGTAAAAGTTAATTTAGAAAAACTTTATCCAAATATTGATATTGGTGAAACTTTATCTAATCTTTTAGGTAAATGGATTAAAAGAATTTCAGAAAATGAGGTCGAATTTGAAGATGGAGAAAAGATCGATATAAAAAATTTGGATTACAGGTTAATTAAGCCGTTAATATGGTGGTAATTTATGTACAACGTGGAGTATCTTTGTAAAATTATAGATAAGTTTTGGAAAGAAGCAAACAAATGTTACGAAAACAAATGTTATTTAGCATGCATGATTTTATATGGAGCAGTATTAGAAGCTCTTTTGTTAGCGATGTGTTTTGTTTATCAAGATAAAGTTAGGAAAACAAATAAATATCAAGAAGTTAAACAGAAATGCATTAAAAATAAAATTCGAAAGCGAGGATTTATGTTAGAGTTTACTTTAAGTGATCTTTTAAAAATTGGTGAAGAACTAAAATGGTTACCCATGAAAGAAAAAATTGAGGATATTGGACTTTTTGAAGATTGGGTGCAGTGGGTTAAAGAAACTCGAAATTTAATACACCCTGCTCGTTGGTTAAAGCCAGATAAATATTTTGGTAATATTCATAAATTAATGAAAGATGCTAAAAAATCTTCTCTTAAAAAATTTGTAAATATTTCTGAAGAGACAGTAGATGGTATAAGAATTTTATTGCTTGGTAAGATTGAAAGAGATCTTAGAAAAAAATTGAATTTACAAAACAAACTTGTACCTGATCAATAAAAAAGATAATTAAAAAGTAAAGATTTTATGAGAAAAATAAAAATTGATTTGATAATTGAAAATATGAGAGATACAAGAGAAATATTAAGATTATTTGCATATCCTCCTACTTCTTGGGAAGATTTATTGAAGAGAAATTTATCTGAATTAGTAGGTACTTTCATTTTAAAATCTAATGAGTGGAAATTTGCTCCACTTTATGAGAATAAAATTAAAGATGAGTTTAGATTAAATTTTTTGAATGTTTATTATGAATTTGCATTTTTTAAAGTACCGATAGCTTACTTACCTTTGGCTATTCCTGCTTTAGCTTCTTGCATAGAAAACTGGTTAAATTTTAGAATTGAAGAAAAGCTTTTAAAAATTAAAAAGAGTATGTTGTCTACTTTGGGTAAACAATGGATAAATTTTCAATTTTCTCAAAGAAAAATTTCTTTAGAAAAATTAATAAAAGAAGCTGAGGTATTAAAAATTATAACCTTAAAAGGAAAAGATTATTTGGAAAGGTTAAGAAAAGTAAGAAATGATTTTATTCATTTAAACTACCATAATTTATCAAAAGGGCTTCTTTTAGAAAAAACAAAAGACCCTCTTCTTAAAACATTAAATGCATTTTGGGAGAAAGGAATTGAAGGAATAAAAGGATTTTTAATAGGTGGTGTTGATAGCAAATTTTTGGATTTTGTAAAGAAAGAAAAATAAGAATTTTAAATGCGAACTCTAATTTTCCAAACCATTGTTGAAGAAATTTCTTTAGATAACCTACCTCTGCCATGGCGGGATTTTGACTTGAAAAATTTTTCTAAAAATAAAACTCTTTGGGATTTTCAGCAAAAAGCAATTGAGAATGCGATAAAAGGATTATATCTCTATTATCAACGAAAGTTTGATTTTGAAGAAAGTGAAAGTTTAGATGTAAACAATCAAAGAAAAGAACATCTTTTTGAGTTGTATCAATTAAACGGTTTAAATGTAAGCTTAGATTATAACTTGAAGAAAGAACGGAAAATTAACAAACTCCTTTCTGAATACTATCCTCAAGAAGACGGAAAAATTAGATTTTCTCATTTTGTTAATCGAGCGAGTTTCTGGATGGCGACAGGCTCTGGAAAGACTTTGATTATTGTTAAACTTTTAGAAATTTTAAAAAAGTTAATTGAAAGAAAAGAAATTCCTCAAAATGATATTTTGATTTTAACTTGTAGAGATGATCTTTTAGAGCAATTAAAAGAGCATATTAGAGAATTTTCAAGCTATCAAAGGGAAATTATAGTAAATTTGAGAAGTTTAAAAGAATATGAAAATGTAAAAAGAGAACAACAATCTATTTTTAAAGAAAAAGAATTGACAGTTTTTTATTATCGTTCAGATTTAATTTCAGATGAAGAGAAAGAAAAATTAATTGATTTTAAAAATTATGATAATCAAGGAAAGTGGTTTATATTGCTTGATGAAGCTCATAAAGGAGATAAAGAGGAATCAAAAAGACAAATAATTTATTCCATTCTTTCACGAAATGGATTCTTATTTAATTTCTCAGCTACTTTTACTGATCCAAGAGATTATGTAAGTTGTATTTTTAATTTCAATTTGGAAAAGTTTATTAATCAAGGCTATGGAAAGCATATTTACCTTTCAAAAGAAGAAATCAAAGCTTTTAAAGAAAAAGACGATTTTTCTCAAATTGAAAAGCAAAAGATTGTTTTAAAAACTTTAATACTTCTTGCTTATTTACAAAAGTCTTTAAAAGAGATTAGAAAAGTTAGAAAAGATATATACCATAAACCTTTACTCCTTACATTAGTAAACTCTGTAAATGTAGAGGAAGCTGATTTGGAACTTTTCTTTAAAGAAATTGAGAAAATTGGAAAAGGCAAAATTTCAAATGATTTATTTGAAGAATCAAAAAGAGAAATTTTGGAGGAATTTGAAGAAAACAAAATTTTTGAATTTGAAGAGTTAGAGTTTAAGATAGATAAAAAGATTTTTAATGAAATAAGTTATCAAGATTTATTAAAAGAAGTTTATAATTCAGAAAATCCAGGGAATATTGAAGTTTTGGTAATTCCTAAAAATAGACAAGAATTAATTTTTAAACTCAAAACTTCAGATGTTCCTTTTGCTTCTATAAAAATTGGTGATGTTACAGGTTGGATTAAAGAAAAGCTTGAAGGTTATGAAATAAATGAAAGTTTTGATAATGAAAGTGTGTTTAAAAGAATAAATAGTGATGATTCGGATATTAACATTTTGATGGGCTCTCGTAGTTTCTATGAGGGATGGGATTCAAATAGACCAAATATTATCCTTTTCATAAACATTGGTGTTGGAAAAGATGCTAAAAAATTTGTCTTGCAATCTATAGGAAGAGGTGTAAGGATAGAACCTTTGAAAAATAAAAGAAAAAGATTAAATGTTTTGTTTTTGCAAAAAGAGATTAAAGAAAGTTTATTTAAAAAGATAAAAAATAAAGTTTTGCCTTTGGAGACCTTATTTGTGTTTGGAACAAATAGATCTGCTTTGTCTGAAATAATTGCTACATTAAAAGAGGTTAAAGAAAAAGAGGGAGAGTTTTCTGTACCTGGAATTAAAATAAATGATGAAGTTAAAAAGTATCCTCTTTTTGTGCCAGTATATAAATTATCAGAATTTACTTTTGTCCAAAATGAGAATAGACAGGAATTTCCAATTAATGAGAGAGATTTTGATTTAGTAAAAAAATACTTTTATTATTTGGAAGACCCTAAGGTATTTTTAATGTATCATGAATGTGACCTTGCTACTTATAAAGTCTTAAAAGAAAGTTTTAACAATCCAAGTGAATATTATAAATTTGACAACAATCTTTGTGTTTTAAATCCAGTTTTTTTAATAGAAAAAATTTTAACCCATTTTTCTTTAAGACCTGAAGAATTTGAAAGGTTTGAAGTTTTAGATGGAAAAAAGTTTATTGTTCATTTTAAAAAGATAAAGTTTTTAGGAAAAGAAAAATTAGAAGAATTTTTAGAAAAGGTCAAAAAAGTAGGAAATTACAAAGAAAGAGAGGATAAATTAAAACAATTAGAGCTTGAGTTTCAAAAACATAAAAATGTAAAAAGACTCACTAAAGAAATACAAAAATTAGATAAAGAATTTCCTCAAGAAGTTTCATTTAAGGATTTAAAAATAAAGTATATCCATAATCATTACTACATACCTTTGATTCTTTCAGAAAAAGAGAAAGTTGATTATATAAAGCACATAATCAAAAGAGAAAGCGAAGTAAAATTTGTTGAAAAACTTGAGGAATATTTAGAAAAAGAAAACAATTTGTTTGAAAAATTTGACTGGTGGTTTTTTAGTAAAATTGATGAAGATTTAGATGAAGTTTATATTCCTTGGTATGATCCTAAATCCCATTCGATACGAAAATTCAAACCAGATTTTATTTTTTGGCTTTGCAAAGGAAAAAACTATCATATTGTTTTTGTAGATCCAAAAAGTATTTCATTTACTGATTATGAATACAAAGTTGATTGGTATAAGAAATTATTTGAAAACAAAGAATTTGATTCACCAGAGAAAAATTATAAGATAAAAGTTAGTTTATATCTTTATACTAAAGAAAAAGTGCCTCAAGGATATAAAAAATATTGGTTTGAAAATATTGAGAAAGTATTGAGGAATTGTCTTACAATGTAAATAATACCTTGCCAGTTCTTTAACTATCAATTTTTCTTCTTTTATAATTCAATTTAAAATCATATAAATTATATTCTGAATGATTACAAAAAGATAGGCTTCATTTATAAAATCTAAATTTAGAATGTTATTTCTTTTTTGAGTAAGTTTCAATAAAAATTCTCCAAAAATATCCTCCAAATAGTCATCCCCATAATATTTTTTGAAACTTTTCTCTACATCTCTTCCAAAAACTTTTCTAAAAACTTTTTTTAATAAGTTGTATAATTTGAGTTTTAAAATCATTAAAAATTTGAGGATTACTTATCTCATTCTTTAATAAAGATTTAACTATGGTGGTATAATCTTTCATGTGTTTTTTCGATATTTAAAGAAAATAAATGTTTAAGATTTTCATTTTTTCTATTTCTATTAAATCACGACGAAAAAAAGATACCGAGATAAATTTGAAATGGGAAAAAAAGCTTTTTAAAAGCACCTCTAATATCTTTTATACGCTTCATTTATTTTAATAACAATCACAATCCCAATCTATACATTCACACTCACATTCTCCCTTGTAACAATAACAATCCCAGTCTATACAAAAACATTCTACTTCACAGTTTTCATATTCGAAGGTGTCTATAT
>JAPDKD010000060.1 GCA_029258735.1 archaeon
GGTTCAACAATACGGCAGCAGGCCGGGCTGCTTTTTGGACATAGGGGGTGGAGCAAGCTCCGAAAGAGTGGAAAAAGCCCTGAAAATGTTGCTCGAAGATTCAGTAATCAAGGTCATACTAGTTAATGTCTTAGGAGGAATAACTAGGTGTGATGAAGTAGCAAGAGGAATCGTAAAAGCCCTTCAAAGCTCTCGGCAGGCAAAACCCATCGTCGTAAGGCTTGCTGGAACAAAAGAGAATGAGGGAAAAATCATTCTAAGGAATGCTGGTATACCGGCATTCAGAGAGATAGAACCAGCAGTGCTAAAAGCTGTAGAGGTGGCTAGAAGTGGCGGTGCTAGTTAATGAGGAAACACGGGTTCTAGTTCAAGGAATCACAGGCAGACAGGGGAGCTTTCACACAAAACTAATGCTCGACTACGGCACAAAAATACTAGCCGGAGTAGTTCCGGGAAAAGGGGGCGGCGAAGTCCACGGAGTCCCCGTATACGACACAGTAAGCGAAGCCCTTGAAGCTCACCCAGAAATTAACACGTCCATAGTCTTCGTCCCCGCTAGATACGCGTTCAACGCAGTTCTAGAGTCAATAGAAAATGGCATTCCCCTCATTGTCGTGATAACTGAGAACATTCCTGAGCTGCACTCACTAAAAATGATAGCCTACGCCAACTACAGAGGAGTAAAAATTATCGGGCCAAACACTCCCGGCATAATCTCTCCCGGTAAAAGCAAAGTAGGCATAATGCCAGGGCAATACTTCAAGGAAGGCAGAATAGGTATAGTAGCAAGAAGTGGAACATTAATGTATGAAGTAGCCTGGAATATAGCTAAAGCTGGCTTAGGAGTATCAACAGCAATAGGAGCTGGAGGAGATCCCATAGTTGGATTAAACCTACCAGAAGCTGCTGTAATTCTCGATAAAGACGAAGAAACAGGCGCCATAGTAATTGTTGGAGAAATAGGCACAAGTGACGAAGAAAAAATCGCCGAACTCAAGAGAGAAGGAAGAATAAAGAAGCCTGTAGTTGCCTATGTCGCTGGACGCTCAGCACCCAAGGGAAAGAAGATGGGGCACGCCGGGGCAATAGTATACGGCGAAGCTGGCTCCTATGAAAGCAAAATCTGCGCCCTGAAAAATGCCGAAATACCAGTAGCAGAAACTCCCTGGGATATCGGAAAAATATTAAAAAGAATTCTACGTGATTAGGCGGGCCTTACATGCCCCCACTTTTCTAGCGCCCGCCTTAATTCAACGTGTTTCTTAGCGTACTCTTCCAAGGGAACCCCAGCTTTGTACGCTTCTATGGCCTGCCTCACTGCTGCCGCGCCAGCTCTCGGCCCATCGGGATGGCCCATTACTCCTCCACCCACTTGTATCACGACATCGCTACCAAGCGCCTCTATCACATCAGGCACGGTCCCAGGATGAAGCCCGCCGGAGGACACAGGAAAGGCTGGCTTCAAAGATCCCCAATCTTGCCTCAGATGGAAAATGTCATCAGGCTCTGGCTCAAACATGGAGGCTCGGAGCGCGTCAGCATAGTAAATAACGTCCTTCTTTGTCGCCTCAAGCTTTCCGACACCCGGCGTACCCACGTGAAGCTGATCAACCCCTATCAGACGGTAAAGTTTTGCAAGAACAAACATCGAAACTCCGTGAAGTTTGTCGCGAGTAAAAGCTGCATGGAATGCGCGGTGCGCGTGAATGCCTAAACCGTATTCTTCAGCTAGGTCCCTTACGTAGGTGAGAGCCGACCAGCCAGCTATGACGACATCAACCATTACGAAGGAGTTGCCGTAGTCAGCCACAAGTTTAAGCCTCTTCTCCATTTCCCTGACATCCGCCGTTATGTTTGCCAGCCACACTTTCCGCTCGCCGGTTTCATTTTCAGCCCTGTCTATAGCCTTCATTATTGCTTCAACTCTATCCTTAAACCTGCAGAAAGATGGACTAGTGAGGTTTTCGTCGTCTTTCGCAAAATCCATACCACCCGACAAAAACTCATACACCACTTCGCCTAGCTCCTCGGAGCTATATCCAACTTTAGGCTTAGGAACAGTTCCAACTATCGGCCTATCATGTACGCGGTAAATTTCTCTAACACCTTTAATTCCCTTAACTGGTCCCTTGAATTTTTCAATAAATTTCGGAGGAAAATAAATATCTTCCACGCGCAGCTTTTTCACACGCTTCATGCCAAACACGTTACCCGCAACAGATGCTAAAAATCCAGGAAGATTCCCTTCCTCGAAAAGTTCCATAGGATAAGCTACCTTTATAACGTAAGACCCATCTTTCAAGTCCCTAATTTCAAAAACCTTTCCCATAAGCCTCCATATCCTCTCAGGCAAGCGAGAAAGCGTCGTCCAAGTTCCCACACTGCTTTCCGACGCTACAGCACCCGCAGCATCATATACTGAAAAACCATCAGCTGGCACAAGACGATACACAACGATGACATCACTATCTAAATCCGGCTTATACTCAGATTTTACGAATACATGATACCACTCAAAACCTTTTCCCATATCATCACCGTCAAGTAAATTGTAAGAAATCTAAACAATAAATATTAGACCTTTTTAAATGCTCTTTGAAAAGCTATTAAACTGATTTTTTTAAATTAAATCTTTAAGAAATGGCTGCAAAATTCTGTGAATAATAGCTAAAATAATTACACTACTTACTACTGATATGAGAATTTTAATTGAAAGCCCAGATAAAGCTACGCCAAGAGCTGTACCAGCCGCTGGCGGGTGTTCTGTATCAGTCACAACCATTACGAATATGGCTAAGCCAACAGAAAATGAATACATAAAAAGCGGTGAAAGATAAAATAGATTCGAGATAAATGAGGCAAAACCTCCACATAATAAACCTACTATGTGACCACCAATAACTCTACGTGGTGTAGCCGTTATACTTTTCGGCATCGTAAAAACAATAAACGCTGTAGACGCAATTGAGCTAACAATTACAGCATGTTCCATTGTCAAGGCAAGTGATACCAAAAACATTGCAATTGTAGCTATACCGCTTTGCCATACATAGTTTATCCAAGGCTTTTTCAACAACAGCATACACCTTTTTAATCCACACAAATTTACATGCTAAATTTTTTTCTCATTAACGACTTTGCTAAAAACCCTCTAGACTTACTTGTAGTTGAATTCTTAATTCTCGATATCATTTACGGAGACGTTTTATACGTGAAGCTGGACCTTAACTTAACAAACAATATATTATGATACTAAAATTTAAGAAAGGAGCAATTTATGAGCGACATAATTCATTGGCTTGTTAGTATTGCGGAAGGCTTTGGGGGATACCTAGGCATATTCGTTGTATCCATATTAGGCAACTTAATACCTTTCATCCCGATCCCTTATCTGGTAGCTGTTTATTTATACGCGGCTTACATGCCCGGAAGCCATCCACTGATCGTAGGAATAGTAAGCGGATTTGGCGGCGGTGTGGGCAAGCTTATAGTTTTCGCGCTTACACGGGGAGCCGCACTTTTAATAAGCCAAGAAAAAAGAGAGGAATTTGAAGCTCTACGAGAAATAATAGGAGACTATGGCGCGTTAGCAGTATTTATTTTTGCAGCAACACCGTCACCTGACGATGTAGTTATAGCTATTTTAGGGCTAATGAAATACGATTTCCTTAAATTTTTTGTTAGCGTAACTGCGGGAAAAATAGTAATTAGTGTAATAACGGCGTATACAGGTAAAACAGTTACACAATTACTAGGGCCTGAACGCTTCTGGGAAAGCTTAGTAATATCTATAGCAATATTCTTTATAGCCATGGTATTAATGAGCATAATAAATTGGGAAAAAGTCATTAAAATAGTAGGCAAAAAGGGTTGGAAAGAACTTTACAGAAAAATAAGGAAAGAAGGATTTAGAAAAACACTCTTGCATTAAAATTCTTCTTAAGATTACTTAAATTCAAAAATAATTTTGGCGATGACTTCCTCCCTTATTCTAATTGTCTTAGCTTCGATAGTGTTGTAAAATATTTGCTTGCCATCTCGCGTTGAAGCCACAATACCGCCCTTGCAATCAACCGAGTGCATAATTATTAATTTGGGTGAATTCCTTCCGCGGGTTTCTTGGTTTAGTTTACTTATTATCTTCGAAACTATGCGAGCATCATTCTTACATGGATAAATGTGTATTTCATTAGAGTCTAAGGCTTTTAAAGCCTCAACTATGCAGTTTTCAAGAAAACTCATATATAGTGCCTCGTCTGACCGAATCTTATTTATAATTTGCTCTATAATTTTGTCTAAATACGTTGTTATGATTTCGTGCCTCTTAACTAGATAGCGGTTTCTGATTTCAAGCCTTTGTGGAGCTGTTTCTCGTATAAGGTTTGCTTTAAATTCTCCGATAATCTTACTAATTTTTTCTTTTCTCACCTGCTCGGCTTTTAGCCTAGCTTCCTCAACTATTTTTTGAGCTTCACGTTGAGCTCTTTCTAGTATTTTCTTAGCTTCCTCTTCGGCAGCTATCCTTATTTCTTTGACTATTACCTCGATAAAGTCTTTTTCTTCAGTGCTTATAGCCTTCACCTTCATCACCCACTAATCGGCGTAAAATATAACTTGATATTTCTTCGCGATGCCTAATAAGAAACTCCTCTAAATGCTTCAACTTCTCCTCGTACATGCACTCTAATTCTTCAAGTTCTGCTTTCACTTTCGCTTTCTCTTCCTCCTTTATCCGCCGTATTTCTTCGTCCTCCTCTACTCGCGAAGCCTCCTCAATGATTTTCCTGGCTTCCTCCCTAGCCTTCCTTATAATTTCCTCTGCCTTACGCCTAACTTCACTTATTTTTTGCTCGGCTTTTCGCTCTTCCTCTAAAATGACCGATACGTCTACTTTTTCCATTTTAGCCGCACACCCACAGCACGAGATATCATATTATGAAGCTCTTCAAGCCTATATGTTTCGCCTCTTTTTAATGTAGGCACAATAACCACGAGTGGAGGCCTACGCGTCGTTTCTAGAATTTCTTGTAGGCGCTCTTTTACCTGAACATATACATCCTCTTCCAATACGACTAGCCGCGAAGTTAAGATCCTACCTAAAATGTGATGAATATAATCTTCCGATAGCAGCTCAGGCGCTTTTATAACCTCAAAACCAAGCATAGATAACGCATCTATTTCAAAGCTGGACCCTACAGCTATCACATCCATAAAAATAAACCCTCGTGTACCATTAACCCTTAAGAAAATAATAAACCCTACTTGATTTTATTGATCTTCCTTGTTTAGAAAATTTCATTTGTTCCCTCGTTTATATAAATTACCTAAACGTAGAATATCATGGGTGTTTGATGTGCTTCTTCCAGAAAAAATCGCAATGTTCAGAGTAGCAGTGCCAGCAGAATACGAGCTCTCCCTAATCGACGCCATATCAAAATTCGGAAACACAGCGCTAAAAGCTGGCGGAATGGAACTTCACCACGTAATGCCGAAGCTACTCAGCGACGTGTTACAAGGCTGGGTTTCGCCGCTAACACTTGACATAGATCTTACCTTGGACACAATTAGGAGAGTTCTGAGACCGAGAGACGAGTACCGCATAAAAATAGAAAACCTAGTCCGCGAATATAGGTGGGTTGAGAAAATAGAAAATCTCGCTAAACGGCTTGACTCGATGGGCATATCTCCAGACCAGTTCATACGCCCGCCGCTTAAAGTAAAATTCGACCACATGTGCGTTGAATCTGACAAATTACTACAGACGATTCACGAATTAAAATCTTTAGAAGTCATAATCCGTAGAATCAGAATAGATGAACACAACTACTTTCTAGTTTTAATATACGAAAAAGACTGCGAAGTACAAGTCAAGAAACTTAAAGAAAGCATGAGCTCCACCTTATTCCACATACCCGAATGGTTCTTCGACAAGCCTCAATCAGTGGTAATGAGAGCTGAAGAGGAAAAAAACAAAATAAGAAAAGAACTATTCGAAACCCTCCTAGACGTTGCTGAAATGATTAAAGACGCCGTTGAATACGAAAAAACGTCGAGAATAGGGACCCTCGAAAACGCTCAAAGGCTTTGCAAAGAGATTAAAGCTTCGTTAACTTCCCTTAACTCCATCATAAAAGACCTAATGACAGCAGCCCTAGCAAGAGCAATAGTTAAAGAAAACAGGTTAGACATTCTAGAGAAGCTAAATATAGATGAAGAAATCTCAAGAGAAATATTAGAACTAATAAAGTCGGAAAATAAACTAATAGTACTAGAAAGAATAAGGCTTATAGTAGAGTCCTCCGACTTAGATCCTTCAATAAAGGAGAAATTTAAAGAAATATTTGTGCGCTTTGTACGAATATACCTCAGAGCCCGCGTGTTTAAGGAGCTTCTCGCAAAAAATAAGATTCCCCTTTCCCGAAGAAAAGATTTTCAAATAGGAATATTCTTCGGTGAATACAAATATATAGAAAATTTATCTAGTGAGCTGGACATCTATGGCATTAAAACCCTGACCTTAGACCTAAGCATCTATGACGTACTGGTTACATTAGTAGAAGACAAAAAAACGTTAACACAGTTCAGAACATTGCTGAAAGATACCCCGTACTTAGACTGTTTGTAAAGATGACCGAAGATCCACTAAAAATGCTGGCAAACTTTGAAAAATCCCTCGAAGTAGAGGAGGAAGTAGTAGTTGGAGGCGTAATATTAGTAGTTACAAAAGAAACAAGTCTCGAAAAATTAGCAAACCTATGTAACGATAAAGATCTCATAGAAATAGCAAAGAGGTTAATAAACCTTAAAAGAAGGCTTTACAAAAAGAAATCTATCCCCGCCAAAACAATAATACAATTCGTCGAATTTCTAAAAAACCTAATAGATAAAGCAGATATAGCTCTCAGCGAAATAGATAACCTAAAACACCGAGTAGAGGCAGAAATAGAGCTAATCCTAGGGGGACGCAGAGATGTACTTGAAGCATACAAAAGAACAATACTGGATATAATATCAAAAGCAGAAGAAGTGCTACCCTACGAAGAAGCAATCGACACCATGGCTAAGCTACACCCAGCCCTCGGTGAACTCAAAATATTTAGAAACAGGCGAATCACAGTAGCGGAGGGTTACATACCCTATCGACATGCAAAAGAGTTCCAGAAAACTCTCAGTGAAAACGTTCCAAAAATTCTATACCTAAGCATTAAGGAAGTACTCCCGCCCGGCCTGGCGCCAACCTATATCAAGAAAAGCGGCTTATGGAAATACCTCCACGCACTCGTAGACATGCTGGGAACTCCAAGATACAGAGAAGTTAACCCCGCCCCATTCCTAGTCCCGCTATTCGTAATAATGTATGGGTTAATGTTTGGTGATATAGGGCAAGGCGTACTCATTGCCCTATTCGGTGCATGGCTACTCAAAACAAAATATCCGATCCTAGGAATATCCAAGGAAGGCGCTGCTAGCCTGGGAGCCTTAGCCCTGCTTTCAGGCATATCGGGAGCAGTATTTGGCGCGCTTTACGGCTGCGTGATATTTCTACACCCATTTACTGAACCAATATGGATAAGGCCTCTACACGACGTATACTCCATAATTGGCGTTGCTCTGCTTTTCGGAGTAATACAGCTCATACTTGCAATGAGCTTAAACGTAGTAAACTACCTGCTTTACAGGGATTATGGAGGGGCTATATTTAGCGGAACGGGACTCATGGGGATACTTTACTATATCGCAGGAGTCTACATGGCCTATAATATTGTAGTGGCAGGCTACGACCTGCACGTAGTTACTACGCCAGAAGTACAAATAGCAATATACATTATACTATTTGCCATCTCGTGCATACTGATTTACGC